>JAIDJJ010000454.1 GCA_029052265.1 Muribaculaceae bacterium | reverse complement strand
TCTGTTCACGCGTTAGTAGGTCGGGATTGGCATAAGTGTTTAATACTCATGGATTGTCTACACGGAAACAATATTTTATCGTCTCCCTTATCGCATCGGAAGTGGCACCTCCCTCCTTAAGCGCAGCTATCACCCCCGCCACATACTCGTCTTTGCTTTTATATCCAAGCATACGTGCCACACCACAGTCGCCAAGCATGGGTTTATGATTGAAAACCTTGAGAATGGCAGGATAGTCATGTTTTTCAAGAATAGTCTTGAACTGCGAACGCAGCTCGTTATATTGCACCCGCGGACGAAGCATGTTGACCAGACTCCTGAGATGGGTCTCCATAGCCGTGATACACGGAAACCGCGCGTCGATCTTACATTCCACCTCCCTTTTCACCCTGTGGCGCACATGCTGCAACGCCTGCTCATCAAACCGGCGACGAAACTCATCTTCCACCGATCTCGCCACCTGATTGAAAACCTTATCCGGATTGCGTCCCCTGCGGCGAGCCATAGCACGTATGACACCTTCCAGAAGGAACAGGTTCTCTACCTCCGCCACCTCAGGCACCATCACCGACTTGCGGCGCAGATAATCCACTTCCGGATCGGTGCGCCTGTCGCGGTCCACTATACCCTTGCTCTCCAGATGATGCATATTCTTAAGGTCATTAAACGTCCTTGTGGTCTCTATCACCTTGTCGCATGATCCGAGCGGACGCACGGTGCAATCGGTAAATACAAGCGGATACAGACGCGAGTCTATGCTATGGCGCGCGTCGCCTTCTATAAACAGCACCGGTTTACGGGTGCCTATGAGGTCTACAAAAAGTTCTTCCTTCAGATCTCCCGGAAGAATCACCTCATAATCCCATGCATGCATCCCTGCATCATAACTCTTGACCCATACGCATACATTTCTCGTGCGCGAATGTACAAAATCCACATCCACAGAATCATATACAAACGTACAGTCCGGTCTTAATTCCTCTATCGAGTTCCACAGATTGGCAAGCACCGTGGGATGAAGGAACAATGATGGGGAATCAATAAAGATCACGGCACCCGGCATGGCATAAAGCACAGCCGCCGCATAATACAGCACCGTCTGCTCGCTGCGGCTAAGCTTCTCTACTGAAATAAGGTCGGGACCCGCCTGTGTGGCAAACAGCATGCTCCCTCCGCTTCTGACTATACGGTTGCCCGGAAACAGACGCTCCCAAAGCATCACCAGGCGGTCAAGCTTGGTCGGCTTGAGTTTAAGCGGGGCTCCGTTATTCATTTTATCAAGCTTTACGGAAAGCAGATATTCAAACTCATCCGTAAAGATCATGTATGCCAGTTTGTCCAGTTCACTGACAGCGTCCGTGCGCATATAAGGACGGTTTTCGGCAGCCTCCCTGAAAAGCATGTCTATGCTTCCGGGACGATCAGACTCTTCCCTTTCAGGATAAGGTGCGCTTATCGCCGACAGACAGTAAGCCCTCTCCCCGTTCAGGCGAGTGAGCTCTTCCATGAATTTGGTTTTGCCGGCACCGCTGCCGCCTATTATTGTCAGCTGCCCTGCATCAGGCAATAACGGAATTTCTCGGGTGCCGGTGATACCCGGCAGGATCAATCTGTCCATAATAAGAAGCTTTTATACGGGTGTTGACATTTTTGTGACTCCAAATATAATCATTTTTAACGGTTCGTCAGGCATAGCCGCCATATAATTTTTGTTAACTACAAAAAATATGAGTAATTTTGTAGGGTCCGGAAGCATCACGCCACATCCGATAAATTGTGAGCCGACTTTAAAAACGCACGCCGGATCACTGCAAATCAAACAAATATACACTAATTGATAAATTTATGTTTTCAGGAATTGTAGAAGCCGCGATAGAAGTCACAGGCATACGCCATGACGAAGGAAACATCCACATCACTCTCCGCTGTCCCTTTGCCGACGAGCTCCGTATCGACCAGAGCATCGCTCACAACGGGGTTTGCCTGACTGTTGTGTCGCTTCCGGGCGACGGCACATACACCGTGACCGCAATAAAAGAGACACTCGAACGCTCGAACCTCGGCGACCTCAAGGTCGGCGACCTTGTAAACGTGGAACGTTCAATGAAAATTGACGGCAGACTTGACGGACACATCGTCCAGGGACATGTCGACACCACCGCTTTGTGCGAGGGGGTGGAAACAGCCGACGGAAGCTGGTATTATACGTTCAAATACGAAGTGGACAGGGAGCTCGCCAAGAAAGGATATGTAACTGTGGAAAAAGGATCTGTGACAGTCAACGGAGTGAGCCTGACTGTATGCGATTCGGAAAAGGATTCTTTCCGTGTGGCGATTATTCCCTACACTCACGACAACACCAACTTCCACCGCATTGAAAAAGGCACACGAGTAAATCTTGAATTTGACATCATCGGCAAATACCTTGCCCGGCTAAACAATTATTGAACATTTTTGCCGGCGTCACACCTGCAAAAATCCCGTTGAGCCGGAAAAATCCTAAATCCGAACAAATTATGGATAATACTGAATTTTCAAAAAAAATCATCGTGGCAATCGACGGCTATTCCTCATCCGGGAAAAGCACCATGGCAAGGGAACTCGCGGCACGTGTGGGATATGTGTATGTCGACTCCGGAGCAATGTACCGTGCCGTGACTCTGTATGCGATACGAAACAATATGGTGGATCCTGATAAAAAGATCAAGACCGCTGAACTTGTCGCGGCACTCCCCGACATACATATCTCTTTCCTCCCGTCAGGTGACGACGGAATCCAGCACACCCTCCTGAACGGGGAAGACGTGGAAAAGCTTATCCGCGACATGGAAGTGAGCAATCTTGTAAGCCCCGTGGCTGTAATCCCCGAGGTGCGCGCCCGCCTCACCGCCATTCAGCAGGAATTCGGATCGCACAAAGGGATCGTGATGGACGGCAGGGACATAGGGACCACCGTATTCCCGGAAGCGGAGTTGAAAGTGTTTGTATGCGCGAGTCCGGAAGAACGTGCGCGCCGACGCCTGAAAGAGATGCAGGGAAAAGGGGAAAACGTAACTTTCGACGAAGTGCTGCACAACGTGGTGGAACGAGACCGGATCGACACTACACGGGAAGTCTCGCCCCTGCGCAAAGCCGACGACGCGTTAGAACTTGACAACGGCAACATGTCGCCTGCCGAACAGATGGACTGGCTTATCAGGCGTTTCAACGAGAGGTGCGGACTATGACGGTAGAGATCGACAGCAATTCCGGATTCTGCTTCGGCGTGGTCACAGCCATAAGGAAAGCCGAGGAAGAACTTGACAAGTCCGGTCAGCTATATTGTCTGGGCGACATCGTGCATAACGCAGGTGAAGTGGAACGCCTCTGCGGGAAAGGGCTCGTGACAATCACTCATCAGGAGCTCGGAGACTTGAGAGACGTAAAAGTGCTGCTCCGTGCACATGGGGAACCTCCCCAGACCTACGCCACAGCCCGGTCGAACCATATCGACATTATCGATGCCACTTGTCCGGTGGTGCTCCAGCTTCAGCGACGCATCAAAAAAGCTTATGACGATGGCATCGAGGCGGAAAATAACGGAGGATCCAAACCTCTTATCGTGATCTACGGAAAGAACGGGCATGCCGAAGTCAACGGACTGGTAGGACAAACCAACGGCGAGGCTGTGGTGATCCAGGACCTTGAAGGCATCTCTTCACTCGACCTTTCCCGCGACATAATGCTCTATTCGCAGACCACAAAATCGCTCGAAGGCTTCCGTCAGGTGGTCGAGGAGATAAAGCGGCGCAAGACATCCGGCAAGTTTGAATATTTCGACACGATATGCAGACAAGTGGCTAACCGTATGGAAAAAATGCGTGAATTTGCACGCACCCACGAGGTGGTGGTGTTTGTCAGCGGTGCAAAAAGTTCAAACGGGAAAGTGCTGTTCGAAAAATGCAGGGAAGTGAATCCCCGCACGTATCTCATATCTTCAGAATCCGAGCTTGACCCATCATGGACCTCCTGCGCAGAAACGGTTGGGATATGCGGCGCCACCTCCACCCCACTGTGGCTGATGGAAAAAGTTGCAGACAAAATAAGAAACACCAATGCTTGACAGCAATCACTCCCCGGATCCGCGCGATGAATATTATATGCGGCAGGCGCTTCTTGAAGCGGAAGAGGCGGCACGGCGCGACGAAGTGCCCGTGGGAGCGGTCATAACCGTAGGCGGACGCATAATAGCACGCTCCCATAACCTGACCGAGACGCTCAATGATGTCACCGCCCATGCGGAAATGATGGCTATAACAGCGGCGGCAGACGCCCTCGGAGGGAAATATCTGCCACAATGCACCCTATATGTCACCGTGGAACCGTGCCCCATGTGCGCCGGGGCTCTCGGCTGGAGCCAGATAGGAAGGATCGTATACGGGGCATCTGATGCAAAGCGCGGATTCACCCGTTTCTGCACAGGGGGCATCACCCCACTCCATCCCTCCACGTCAGTCACAGCCGGTGTCCTTGCTGAAGAATCCGCACGACTGATGTCTGATTTTTTCAAAAAGAAAAGGAAACGCAAAACAAATTGACTACCGAGACAGGGACATCAAACATTATAATTCACTTTTTTTAACTAAAAACTTTCCAATTCTCAAATATTTCACTACCTTTGCGGTGATACATCTTTTTTCTTTCAAAAGCAGCCGTTGATTCCGGCAAAAACAAAGCCGGCAGGCGACTACATTTAAGATTTTCACTATTATCATCTACCTAAACTTATGGACTTATCTATTAAAGAAAAGATCTATGGCGCAATCTTCGGATATGCCATAGGAGACGCACTTGGACTTGGCACTGAGTTCATGTCAATATCGGAAGTGTCACGGAGATACCCTGACGGGCTGAGCGACTACTCCCAGATAATACGTGACGCGCACAGATCGCAATGGAAGCGCGGGGAATGGTCAAACGACACTGAAATCGTCCTGATCATCCTAAAAAGCTTCCTGAAATGCAAAGGGTTCAATTATCTTGACATTGCATCACAGCTCAAGAAATGGTATGAAAGCCAACCGACAGATCTCACCCACAATATGCGTCTTGTGCTCAAGCAAAAAGATTACACCATACGCCCTTTCGAATCAGCGGAGGAGGCTTGGCGGAAGGTAAGCACTTTCGAAAATTCAAGCGAGTGCCTCGGAAGATCCGTATTCTCTTTCCTTTCATATTATCCCCTTGACAGCGCAGCAGATCTCTGTAGGCTCACCCATCCCGGAAGCCGCACAATATCATGCTGCCGTGTCATCGCCACAATGGCTGAGTCTCTGATGAGGGATGGAAGACCGGCATCGTACGATGAAATTAAATCCATCTGTCTTGACAGCAAAGACGACGTGGGAAGATTCATAGAAATTGCACACAACGGCAACATCGAAGATTTTGATCTTGACGATGAAGATTCCTACTGGTTTGTAAGAAAAGCAACCGGTGCCGCTTTATGGTGTGTATGGCACAACGAATCATTCCAACACGGGATCCAGTCAATAATATCCCAGGGCGGAGACGCCGACACCAACGCAGCTCTCGCGGGAGCATTGGTCGGAATGCAACGCGGCTACTCAGCAATTCCAGCACCGCTTCTTGAAGGTCTTCTCGGCAAAGAGCGGCTTTACACTATCGCCGACGAAATTTTAGCTTTTATCAAATCTAAATCAAACCAAGAATGACTCCCTGGATTGAAGCCATGAGGCTGCGCACTCTTCCGGTGAGCGTGGCAGGGGTGCTTGCGGGCACGGCATGTGCCGCATATCACCATGGATTTAACGCTCTGCCAATGGCTATATGCCTCGCTTTTGCAATCATCGCTCAGATCGCATCAAACTTCGCAAACGAATATTACGATTTTAAAAACGGTCTTGACAAAAAAGGCAGGGAAGGTTTCAGGAGAGGTGTCACGGAAGGCGACATTTCCCCTGCTGCCATGAAACGTGCAACCTACATATTACTTGGTCTTGACATTCTTCTCGGATGTTCTCTGATAATATGGGGAGGTATCGGTCTCATTCCTGTGGGAGCGGCAATCGCTGTCTTCGCGGTAGGATACAGCGCCGGACCGTATCCCTTGTCACACCACGGACTCGGAGACATAGCCGTCATCATTTTTTTCGGACTTGTACCCGTGCTTTTCACCGAATACGTGCAACTTGGGGTCTTCACTCCGGATTATGTTAGCATTTGCGTGGCTTTCGCGGTCGGAATCATGGCGGCAAATGTTCTTATTGTAAACAATTACAGAGACTTTGAAGATGACAAGGCAGTTGGCAAACACACCACCGTAGTGATCTTCGGAAGAAAAACTATGGCGCGTGTGTATCTTCTCAACGGCATTGCGGCGGCAGCTTGTATAGCAATTGCCACATCTTCCGCTCCGGTGGGAGTCTCTCAGGGATGGGTGGGATACCTTGTATGCCACCTGACATACTATTCCTATCTGCAAAACAGGAAAGGGTCCGAATTAAATAAGCTTCTGAAGTACACGTCTATACTTCTTTTATTAGTTGCCGTGTATCTTTTGATATTACTATCCGTATACCCTTCGCCCGCAAAACCCTGACAACATCTCGTCTCATTCAACTTATCGAAAAAAATTTTTCAGTCTACAATCTGAAAGGAGGGGATGCGTTAAATTATAGCAACTCCTCCTTTTACAATAACAATCGGAAAGCATCGGCATTTCCAATCTTATAGACATTTGACCATGGCAAAGAAACCGGATTTCCGTCAGCAACTGACTGACCCAACAGGGAAACTACCACCACGTGACACTGACCTTGAAGAAGTGGTGCTCGGAGCGTGCATGCTTGAGAAAGACGCCTACATGAACGTCTGCGACATTCTGGTGCCCGACAGTTTCTATGACCCGGTCAACCAAAAGATTTTTCAGGCAATTACTACCTTGGGATTCAACCAACGCCCCATCGACATGATGACCGTCACCGAACAGCTGCGTCAGGACGGGGTGTTGGAAGAGGTCGGGGGTGCCGTGCATATCACAGAACTTACCGCCAGGGTATATTCAGCCGCCAACGTAGAATACCATGCGAGAATCATAGCTCAAAAATATCTCGCGCGCCGTCTTATAACATACGCCTCAACCATCGAGACAAAGGCATTTGACGAAAGCAACGACGTAGACGACCTTCTGCAGGAAGCAGAAGGGCAGCTTTTCGATATTTCACAGACCCAACTCAAACGGGAAGTGACGCAGATTGACCCTGTCATCAACCTTGCCCTTGAGCAGATCCAGACTGCTGCAAACAACGAAAGCGGACTTTCCGGGCTTCAGACAGGATATACCGAGCTTGACAGGATGACCTCAGGCTGGCAAAGTTCGGATCTTATAATCATAGCGGCGCGCCCCGCAATGGGAAAAACTGCATTCGTGCTTTCAATGGCTAAGAACATGGCTGTAGACTATAATACCCCTATAGCCATATTCACCCTTGAGATGGCAAACGTGCAGCTTGTGAAGCGTCTCATAAGTAATGTGGCAGACCTTGAGGGTGAAAAAATCAAGAGCGGAAAACTGTCGCCTGAAGAATGGGACCGCCTCAATTCCCGCATCCGCACCGTATATAGCGCACCGCTATACCTGGACGAAACCCCGGGACTTTCGATCACTGAACTCAGGACAAAAGCAAGACGGCTCGTAAGAGAAAAAGGGGTAAGGATGATCATGATCGATTACCTCCAGCTTATGAACGCCACAGGGATGAAACTCGGAAGCCGCGAACAGGAGGTCAGCACAATATCAAGGTCTCTGAAAGCCCTTGCAAAAGAGCTAAACATCCCCATCATCGCCCTCTCACAGTTGAACCGAAGCACCGAGACACGAGAAGACAAAAGACCGGTGCTCTCTGACCTCCGTGAATCGGGAGCCATCGAACAGGATGCCGATATCGTGTGTTTCATTCACCGTCCGGAATATTACACAAAAAGCTCTGAAGACAGCGAAGGGAACGATATCAGAGGTCTGGCGCAGCTCATCGTGGCAAAACACCGTTCCGGTGCCGTCGGTGACGTAAAACTGAGATTTGTCTCCAAATTTGCAAAATTTGAAAATTGGGAACAAGGATACAACATGCTTCAGGAAACGCTTTCTGAAGCGCCGCTAAAACTTGAATCAAAATTAAACAACACCGGTCAGGACACCCCTGCAATGTCACCATTCTCTATCGGGAATCCGTTGGCGGGAGGCAATATGCCCGACATAATGCCCGGACCGGGAGAGCCTGACATACCTTTTTGACAATTCGTGTGAACCTATCAGTCTGTCTTTACGTTTTAGTTGCAAACATTAAAATTAAAGGTTATGGACAGCAAGGAAAAACATATCAATGATAACGAGGCGCCCAACGCCGACATGATCGCCAATTCTTTAAAAGCGGAAGGACGTGAACGCCATCGTGAAAACACGCGTAAGATCAACCGACTCTGGCTATGGCTCGGAGTGCTTGTGCTCGTTGCAATTCTGCTCTACTGGCTTTTCAGCATGGGCATGATGAAGGCTATCGCAGGATAAACAAAACCTATGCGTATGGAAATGAACGACAACGAAAAACGCACATCCCGTTCAGGAAAGACAAGCCGCATATGGCTTTGGATAGGTGTCATCGTGCTGATAGCTATCATTCTCTACTGGATATTCTGCATAGGCACAGCTGAAGACCTTGCAGGTACATTCAACGGCTGACCACATATAACAATCTCACCCGGCCATTCATAGTCCTATTAAAAGGGCTCGTTTCAAATATATATGCTGACCGGGATGACCGCCCCCGTAGTTTCACACTCCGGGGGCTTTTTTATTTTGAGCAAACATAGTAGTTAACAACAGACAAGCGGGCAACAGTCAATTGACTGTTGCCCGCTTGTCTGTTGTTAACTTGATCTCCGGATCACTTACCGGCGATGTGGTCTGAAACGGTTAGTGACGCGCGACCTTTCGCACGACGACGAGCCAACACTTTGCGACCATCTTTTGTCGCCATTCTCTCACGGAAGCCATGTTTGTTTACCCTTCTACGGTTGGAGGGCTGGAATGTTCTTTTCATTGTATATTGATTGTTTAATTTCTGATTTTCGGAGTGCAAAATTAGGAAATATCTTTCATTTTCACAAATTTCAGCCTATTTTTTTGTGGTCGTCAACCCCTTAGACCGCACTTCATGCTGTTTTACTCTTTCTTTTTATTCATTTTTTTATTAATTTTGCATCCGGATTGCGAGACACTACACGATGTGTCTCTACTTAAACAAGAATCAACAAAACACTTTTAAACATATGATGAACGCTCAAGACATCAAGAACGGCACATGCATCCGCATGGACGGCCGTCTCTATTTCGTTGTGGAATTTCTCCATGTGAAACCCGGCAAAGGCAACACTTTCATGCGCACAAAGCTAAAGGACGTGGTCGACGGACGTGTGCTCGAACGCCGTTTCAACATCGGGGAAAAACTTGAAGACGTACGCGTTGAACGCCGTCCATACCAATATCTATATGCTGACGGTGGCGACGACATCTTCATGAACAATGAGACTTTCGAGCAGGTGCCCATCAACAAGGAACTCGTGACAGGCGCAGCATTCATGAAAGAAGGCGACACTGTAGAGGTTGTAAGCGACGCTTCTACCGAAACCGTGCTCTATGCTGAAATGCCTATCAAGACTGTCCTCAAGATCACTTATACCGAACCCGGTCTGAAAGGCGACACCGCTACAAACACCCTCAAACCCGCCACTGTTGAGACAGGTGCAACTGTCCGCGTGCCCCTTTTCGTTAACGAGGGCGAACTGATAGAGGTTGACACCCGCTCAGGCGAATACGTAGGTAGAGTCAAGGCTTAAGATCCCGTCATGGCTGAACCCGCGCCCCTGCTTTTCTCAATCATCATTCCGGTATACAACCGTCCTGATGAAATTGCCGACCTGCTGGCAAGTCTTGCCGTGCAGACCGACAAAGGATTCGAGACCGTTATCGTTGAAGACGGATCGACAGTGAAATGCGACAGGCAGTGCGAGGAATACAGCGACTGGGTTAAAATAAAATATTTTTACAAAAGCAACGAAGGGCGAAGCATCGCCCGGAATTACGGTATAGACAGAGCCGACGGAGATTTCTTTATCTTCGTCGACTCTGACTGTATTTTACCCCCTGACTATATCGCCTCTTTACGCAGATCGCTTGTCTCCTCCCCCACCGACTGTTTCGGGGGGCCCGATGCAGCTCATGAATCTTTCTCCGACACTCAGAAGGCAATAAACTACGCCATGACCTCTTTCCTTACCACCGGAGGAATCAGAGGTGGGAAAGTAAGCATGGAGAAATTCACCCCCCGCACGTTCAATATGGGGTTCTCCAGAAAAGTCTGCGACAAGGTCGGGGGATTCAGGGAGATGTTTAGCGAAGACATCGACATGAGCACACGTATCAGGCTCGCCGGCTTCAAGATTTCACTCTATCCCGACGTGGCTGTATTTCATAAGCGGCGTGTAGATTTCAAAAAATTCTGGCGGCAGGTACACGTGTTCGGAATGTCGAGAATCACTCTGCAGCTACTTTATCCGGGATCGATGAAAGCGGTGCACTGGCTCCCTGCAATGTTCGTCATAGGAGCCGCCGCAATGATTGTCGCCGCATTTTTCTGGAAATGGGCGATTATTCCTCTTATCATTTATATCCTGGCTTTATGGGTGTGGGGATGCATCTCAACCCGAAGTCTCAAGATCGGCACCATGGGCGTAGGCGCCGCTATCGTACAGCTCACCGGATACGGAACCGGCTTTATCCGCGCTTACATCTGGAAAATTATTCTCCGACACGGACGCGACATCAACGACGAGATCGAACGCAGACGGGGCAAATAATTATAATTATCATGACAAACGACTTCTCTCCTTCCGAACCTGCCGAAATCCGGTATATGCAGCCGACCCGTACCGTAAAGGAAATGGATCCGGACCAGCAGCCACGCGAAAAAGCGGAGAAATTTGGATGTGGAATCCTCTCCGTGCCTGAACTATGGGCGCTTATACTACGTGTCGGGACACCGGGAATGCCGATCACAGAATTATGTAGAAACCTGATGCATGACAACGGCAACTCCCTCCACAAACTTGAACGGCGCACCCGTGCCGAACTTCGCAAGATTAAAGGGATAGGAACTACAAAAAGCATCCAGGTCGAAGCCGTCATAGAGTTGATAAAAAGATATTGCACTGAAGAAATCCCTGTCAACGAACCCATACGCTCCTCTGCCGACATTTTTGAAAGGATGCGCAACAGCATCGGAAATCTTGACCATGAAGAAGTATGGATACTGCTCCTCAACAGACGCAACCAGATAATCAAGGATTACCGGCTCACGAGCGGATCAAGCACAGCATCCATATTCGATCTCAAGAAAGCATTAAAATTTGCAATAACCGAAAACGCAGAAGGAATTGTGATGGTACACAATCATCCATCCGGCGGCACAGTCCCAAGTCCGCAAGACGACAAAATTACACGCGACCTTAAAAACGGCTGTGATTTTCTTGGCTTAAGAATGTTAGATCATGTCATTGTCACAAACAACGCCTACTACAGCTACAACGACAACGCAAAATTATAGAAAACAAAAAACGCATAACGGACAACGCAAAACACAAAAAAACTACCTCACAAGACGGTCATAAAGCGAATCCGTACCGGAACCCACATCCTCCCGCAGCCTCTCCAGATTCATTGACTTCGGCTCAAACACACCTGCCAGAAACTTATAAAACAATATGCGGCGGCAACGGTCCTGCAATATTTTAATATCCATATCACCAAATTCCACAGACTCAAGCACCCTACGTATTTCATCAGCGGTATTGGAAGGGGCGACCACTATATCAGCTCCCGCTGCAAGCGCAGCAGATGCTCCGTGACCTTCCACTCCGCCCATATTAAGGGCATCTGTAAGCACAAGCCCTTTAAATCCAAGTTCTGTCCTAAGCAAATCACCTATCACAACAGAAGACACGGCAGCAGGAAGACATAACGGATCTATGGCAGGAACCGCCAGATGACCGACCATCACTCCACTGAGCCCGGCATCTATATAACTTCTGAACGGATAAAGATCAATACTGTCAAGCTGATGGAGCGATCTCTTTATGACTGGCAATGATCTGTGGCTGTCACCTTGCGGACTCCCGTGACCCGGAAAATGCTTTGCCACGCTCACCACCCTTCCGGACTCAAGCCCTCTGGCATATGCCACACCCAGATCAGCCACCCTCCGTGGATCTCCTCCAAAGGAACGGTTCCCTATGACGCCTCCCGGATTTTCCGTCACATCCACAACCGGACCGAGAACCATGTTTATTCCTACCCTGCGGCATTCTCGTGCCACCTCCACCCCATAAT
>JAIDJJ010000453.1 GCA_029052265.1 Muribaculaceae bacterium | reverse complement strand
ATCCCGTTTTACGTAAGCGAAGGGGAAGCACTCGATTCTTTGCTCGCAGATTGCACTCAGGCGATAATCTCCACCAAACAATTGAATAAGGAGCAGATTGAATACATGAAAGCGAAACACAAACGGGTGGTACGCCAGAATTGTATTGCAGTTGATGCCGTTGCCCTTATCACCAACAAAAAGAATCCGGTCTCTGCCCTGTCAATGACAGAGATCAGCGATATTTTAAACGGAAAAATCACCAGATGGAATCAGCTTGCCGGGAATGACACGACTGCGATCAAGCTTGTGTTTGACAATGCCGAGTCTTCAACAGTGGCATACATGCGCGACTCATTTCTTCCCGAAGGTGAGAAGATTGCAGACCACACCAATTCTTTCGCACAAAAAAACAATGCTGAAGTCTTCGACATTGTTAAAACTGACCCCGACGCTCTCGGAATTATCAGTGTCAGCTGGCTTGGCGACGACCTTAGTGTGGCAAAGAAAGTGCCCATGGACAAAAGAATGGAAGATTATCAGAATGAGACCGACACGGTAGCAACAAATCTCACTTCCGAAGTCAACATCCTTAAAGTGAGCAACCCCACTGAAAAGAACGATTTCAGTCCGGTAGCTTATAAACCATATCAGGCATACATATACTCCGGCGACTATCCTCTCGTGAGAAAAGTCTTTATGATATCCACTGCCAGCAATTCTACTGTCTTGCATAGTTTTTATGTATTCATGACAGGATTTGTGGGACAAAAGATAATCACAAAAACCGGAATACTACCCTACCATATGAACCCAAGGGTGGTAGAAGTGAAATAAAACAATCTGCAGATCATGTTTAACAGAATCCTCCACAAACATACTCTCTTTGTGGAGGATTCTGTTAAAAAACATTTATAATCCCCTCTTTTGTGTTTTTTTAAAGAATTATCAATACATAAATTCGTTATATGTAGAAAAAACACGATTTTTTTATTAATTTTGTGCGATATTTTTTCCAAAATTCAGCAACAAATAATAAAATACTTCATACATGAAATTTAAATTCATTTTCGCGTCCGCCCTCATTGCTGTGGCGGCAATCCCGGCAGTTGCCCAGACTCACGTCGAGGGTGAGGAATATTACAAGGCAGACCAGATCGCAAATGCCAAGGAACTTCTTAACAGAAACATGAACAATTCCGGCACCGACAAGGCTGTATCCAATTATTATCTGGGACTTATCTCCCTTGAAGAAGGCAACAAGGCAGAAGCTTTGAAATTTTTCAACGACGGTGTTTCAGCAAATCCGGACTATGCGTACAACTACGTTGGTCTTGGAAGCATTGACCTTCTCAACGGCGACAAGTCTGCTGCAGAAAAGCAGTTTAAGGAAGCTGAAAGCAAAGAGAAAAAAAGCGCATCGCTGAATATCGCAATCGCAAGGGCATATTACAATGCCGACCCTGTGGCATACGCAAAAGAAATTGATAAAAGAATTGAGAAAGCACGTAAAGCCAACATGCAGGAAGCTGATATCTATCTCTTTGAAGGTGACAGAAAGAAGGACGTCAAAGACTTTGGCGGAGCAGCAGGTCAATATGAGATGGCAGCCAATTACGATCCCAGCGCGACAGAGGCA
>JAIDJJ010000452.1 GCA_029052265.1 Muribaculaceae bacterium | reverse complement strand
ATTCAATATCGTACAGATATAAGTCGCTGTTTGTAGAGAATGCGTAGTCTTGACCTTTCAGTTTGCGAGACACATAAACGATCTTCTTGCTGTCGGGAGTCCAAGAGAAAGCGTCAGCTCCTCCGAAGGGACGCATGGGGCATTCAAACGGTTCACCTTCCATGATATCCACGGGATTTTCGATGCCTGATTCTGAAAGGTCGGCAAGGAATGGATGAGGTATTTCGTCTACCCATTCATCCCAGTGTTTATACATGAGGTCGTCCACAACTCTTCCGGATGTTTTGTCGAGACCTTCGAAAATATCTTCGTTTTTATTGTAAGCTTTTATAGGAGATCCGAATATTATTTTTTTTCCATCAGGAGAAATTTCAAAGCATTCTATACCATTTTCAATGGAGGAAAGACATTTTACACCGGATCCGTCAGCATTCATCACGTGCAACTGGGATTTGCCTGTCTTGTCGTCCTTGCGAAGGTAGGCAATTTTGTTTCCATTGTCAATCCATCGCAGATTGGATTCAGATGAAGGAGTGGTGGTCAGGCGTTTCATGCCGCTCCCGTCTGCCTCCATTGAATATATTTCAGAATTTGAACGTTTTTCTTCAATGCTTTCATATGCAAGAGTGAAGATGATTTTTGTGCCGTCCGGAGAAGGGGTTGGAGAAGATACCCTGCCGAACGCTTCAAGAACTTCGGGGGTCATTCTTCCATCAACGATTTGTACGTTAGGCTTTTCAATAACTTTGTTGTCCGACTGCGTTGAATTGTTCTGACAACCGCCCAACGCCAAGGGTAAAAGAATACTACCCATAGTAAAGGTTAGTTTGTTCATATTGTAAATATGGATATAAGGTTAGTGATAAGCTGCTCTTAAAAAGCGTCGTAATAAAATTAGAACACTTATATATCAAACATATGTCTCACATGATATTGCTGTCACAATGTTAATTGTTTGACAATCTCGTTTTCAAATTTAAAGAATATCTTTGTGACAGATTGCAATTGTATGTTTGGAAATTTTAACAGCGGCTTATGAATATGCGAAACTACATAAAAAATATGAGATTTCAAAATCAGTTTGCCTTATGACGCGAATTATGTTTGTGATTTTTTTTGAAATCAGTTGTTCTTTTTTTGGAAGTTTCTGAAATTCCTGATTGCTTGTGATACAATTTCTGAAGCAGGTCCATACGGTGAAGCCGTTTAAGCTCGTTTGTCAACTGTTGCCGGCTTTCAGGTTTATACCAGAAAAAGAATTGTCTTTGGGCGAGCTTTTCCTGTGTAGACTTTGCTGTAAATATTTTTTCACCGGTATAAGGGTGATATCCTGTAAAATATATTTCGGTAGCAACAGTCATAGGAGTTGGGGTGAAGTCCTGAACCTGTTCAAGATGGAAATCAAGATCTTTAGTGATTACAGCCAGCTCTGCCATGTCTTCCGCCATACATGCCGGATGTGAGGATATAAAATATGGTATCAATTGTTGTCTTAACCCATTTTTCTTATTTGTGTCATCAAACAGTCTTTTAAATTTATAGAAAAGGGAAAAAGAAGGTTTCCGCATGCACTCAAGAACGCGGTCTGAGGTATGCTCCGGTGCGACCTTGAGTCTGCCTGAGACATGTTTGGTGATCAGCTCTTCCAAATAAGTGTGATTGACTGCATTGATATTTTTGTTTTTATTTGCAGCCATTGCAAGATCATATCTGACACCGCTACCTACAAATGATTTTTTGATTTCCGGAATTTTGTCGACGGTCCGATATATATCCAGTAGGGGAGAATGATCATTGTTCAAGTTCGGACAGGGTTTTGGGTGAAGGCATGACGGTCGGGAGCATTTTGCACATATTGTCTTGTCATACCCTCCCATAGCATACATGTTTGCAGAGGGTCCTCCGAGGTCGGAAATATAACCTTTGAAATCCGGCATATTGCAGATTTTGTTTACTTCCTTTATGATGGATTCTTTTGACCTTGATGCAATGAATTTCCCTTGGTGGGCAGATATGGTGCAAAATGCGCATCCTCCGAAACATCCCCTGTGCATAGTGACAGAATGACGGATCATGTCATAAGCCGGAATGTTTTTCCCTTTATATCGTGGGTGTGGCACACGGGTATATGGAAGATCAAATGATTTGTCAATCTCATTTTGTGTCATGGGAGGATACATAGGATTAATCCGTATCATTTTTCCATTATTATCTTGCCAGATCACTTTCCCGGAATATTTATTAGATTCCTCTTCGACATGCTTGAAATTTTGTGCCTGATATTTTTTGTTGACAAGGCATTCTTCATAGCTGTGAAGAATTATGTCGTTTTCGCCGGGCATACCATCTGAGAAAAATGCAGTCTGAGGTATGTCTGTAATATTTGAAACAGATTCTCCCTTAGCAATTCGGTCAGCTATTTCAATCAATGTGCGTTCTCCCATTCCATAGGACAAAATATCAGCAGGCGCATCTGCAAGAATGGACGGTCTTAGAGAGTCTTGCCAGTAGTCATAATGAGCAACTCTTCTTAATGATGCCTCTATGCCTCCGATAATCAGCGGCACACCAGGATATAGATTCTTTAAAATTTTGGAGTATACAATAGTAGGATAATCCGGCCGCATTCCATGTTTTCCACCGGCTGTATATGCATCGTCATGTCGGATACGTCTGTTTGCCGTATAATGGTTTACCATTGAATCCATGGCACCTGCCGATACTCCGAAAAATAACCGTGGTTTTCCAAGTTTTTT
>JAIDJJ010000451.1 GCA_029052265.1 Muribaculaceae bacterium | reverse complement strand
CGACAGGAACTGGCTGCCCGTCGAGCCGAAGAGGCGACATACGGCAAAGAAGCGTTTACACCGAGAGGGCGTGGCCGCCATGTCAGCAAAGCGCTCCGCGCATATGCATCGTTGGTTCAGTCTGCTGACAAAGGTGGAGTACGTGGAGAAATCTGATTTAGAAACAAATTCAATTATGAGCAATAAAATTAAAGGCTCCGAAATATTGATGCGCGCCTTGATTGATCAGGGTGTGGACAAAGTTTTCGGATACCCCGGAGGTCAGATAATGCCTGTCTATGACAGTTTATATGATTATTCCGACAAAATACATCATTATCTTGCCCGCCATGAACAGGGGGCGATTCATGCCGCCGAAGGGTTCGCACGCGCTTCAGGTAAGACCGGTGTTGTGATAGCAACCTCAGGTCCCGGAGCGATGAACCTGATCACAGGTTTAAATGATGCCCTTATGGACAGCACCCCGATAGTTGCGATCACAGGTCAGGTTCCATCTTCATTACTTGGGAAAGACGCTTTTCAGGAATCGGATGTTGTAAGTGTCACACTCCCTGTCACAAAATGGTCTACTCTCGTAAAACAAGCTGAAGATATCGCTCCGGCAATCGCAAAAGCATTCTATATTGCCAATTCCGGCAGACCGGGGCCGGTGGTAATTGATATAGCGAAAGATGCACAGGTCGGATTGGCTGAATATAAACATGCATATTGCAACTTTATCCGTAGCTACGATCCGAATCCTGATATCAAGGAATCGCAAATAGAGGCTGCGGCGGAATTGCTGAATAATGCGGAACGCCCGATGATCCTTTCCGGACATGGCGTCACTATCTCCAATGCAAGCAATGAGCTCATTGAGCTTGCCGAGAAAGCTGATATCCCGGTTGCCTGCACCATACATGGTCTGTCTACAATACCGTCATGCCATCACCTCAACAAAGGACTTCTCGGCATGCATGGAAACCTGGGACCCAATATCAATACAAACAAGGCTGATGTGATTCTTGCTGTCGGCATGAGATTTGATGACCGCGTCACTGGAGACACTAAGAAATATGCTCCCGATGCAAAAATAATCCATATCGATATTGACGCAAGTGAGTTCAACAAGACTGTAGGCAGCCACATCCATATTCATGGTGATGCAAAGACCGCCCTATCTGCACTTTTACCATTTGTAAACAGGCAAAAGCATGAAGCCTGGGTCAGCTCGTTCGACCGTCATAATAAGGTGGAATACGACAGAGTGAAAAAGCCTGAGCTCTATCCTGACAATGAGGATGGGAAAATGCACATGGGTGAAGTTGTAAACAAAGTCAGTAAAGCTTTCAACCATGATGCAGTCCTTGTGACAGACGTAGGTCAGAATCAGATGTTCTCTGTTAGATATTTTAATTTCACATCGCCAAGGAGTTGTATAACTTCGGGAGGGCTCGGCACCATGGGATTCGGGCTTCCGGCATCTATCGGCGCAAAAATCGCTGTCCCCGACAGGGAAGTTGTCCTTTTCGTAGGCGACGGAGGTCTTCAGATGACTGTAGAAGAGCTCGGGATGATCATGGAATACAATATCGGGGTAAAAATTGTATTACTAAATAATAATTATCTCGGCAATGTGCGTCAATGGCAGGAATTATTCTTCAATAGCCGTTACAGCGCTACCCCGATGACAAATCCGAACTTCATAGCGCTCGCAAATGCATATGGCATTTCCGGAGAGGATGTCGCTCACAGAGATAATCTTGACGCAGCCATCGAGAGGATGAAGAATCACAAAGGAGCGTATATTCTTAATGTCAATATTGAAGAAATGGGTATGATTTTCCCGATGACTCCGGGTGGTCACGGCGTTGATGAAATCCTTCTGAACTCCACTGAATATTACAAACCGGTTTAAGCTCACATAAAGATATGGAAAATCAACTTTTCACAATCACTGTATTTACAGAAAATCAGGTGAGCCTTCTTCATCAGATTTCAATGGTATTCAGCAGACGTTGTCTAAATATCGAAAGTTTGACGGTAAGTGCATGTTCTATTCCCGGCGTCCATAAGTTCACAATCACTTGCAACAGTGATCGCCCCATGATGGAGCATGTGGTCAAACAGATAGAAAAAAGAATAGATGTTCTCCGCGCGTTCCTTCACACTGACGATGAAATAGTGTTTCAGGAAGTGGCTCTGTATAAAGTTCCTACGGCTTCGGTTCTTGAATCAAATGAAATCGAACATATAATTCGTGAACATGGAGCGAGAGTGCTTGAGATCCAGCCGGAATATACAATCTTTGAAAAGACCGGTCACACCGATGAAGTGAAGGCACTATTTGACAAGCTCAACCCGCTTGGACTCCGCCAGTTTGTCCGCTCCGGAAGGATTGCAGTGACCAAGGCGCCGGTAGAGTATGTCGACGCATTTCTTGAACATCAGGAAAAACGCAGGAAATCTCTTGAATGAGATCAAGTGGCAAATCAGATAAAACATAATGATCAATAAATAAATAATTGAAATTATGGCAAAACTTAAATTCGGCAACGTAGAGGAAACAGTT
>JAIDJJ010000450.1 GCA_029052265.1 Muribaculaceae bacterium | reverse complement strand
GGGCATTACGCAGTCCATCATATCTACGCCGCGGTCGATTGCCTCAAGAATATTGGCGGGTGTCCCTACTCCCATAAGATAGCGGGGTTTGTCGGCAGGAAGGATTTCATTGACCACTTCGATCATTTCATACATTTTTTCAGTTGGCTCGCCCACGGCAAGTCCCCCGATGGCATTCCCTTCTGCACCAAGATCCGCGACATGCTTTGCTGCTTCCCTCCTTAATGCAGGATATACACATCCCTGGACTATCGGGAAAAATGTCTGTCGGTAGCCATAAATACCCTCGGTCTCGTTAAATCTTTTCCAGCCTCTTTCCAGCCATCGTTGTGTGAGGGCAAGTGATTTTTTAGCGTAATCAAGATCTGCTGTGCCCGGGGTACACTCGTCAAGAGCCATCATTATGTCTGCACCGATCACACGCTGGATGTCTACCACCCCTTCAGGCGTGAAAAGATGTTTCGAACCGTCTATATGGCTCCTGAACCATGCCCCCTCTTCCTTAAGCTTTCTATTGGAAGAAAGGGAAAAGACCTGGAACCCTCCGGAATCAGTAAGGATAGGGCGGTCCCATCCGTTGAATTTATGCAGACCTCCGGCATTTCTCAGTATATCAAGGCCGGGACGCAGGTAAAGATGATAGGTGTTTCCCAAAATGATTTTGGCATCGATATCTTCTTTCAGTTCCCGCATGTGTACGGCTTTTACACTCCCGACAGTGCCGACAGGCATGAAAATAGGAGTTGGTATCTTGCCATGGTCTGTTGTGATCTCTCCGGCGCGGGCATTTGAGCCGGAGGCGGTGGCTTCTAATTTGAAATCCATTTTTTAGGATAGATAAAATTTTATGCAAAGTTAGCTTAATCCGCGTTAAATCGCAAATGTCTTATCTTTCATTAACTATTTTATACCATATGGAGGCAGAGCAGGTTTGTGTGACTGTATTCAGACACACTCCATAATACATCGTGAGGATGATAAGAGCGGTCTAAATCGCAGGGATAATCCGTGTGAAATGTCTTGAAATATCATGTAACAAAAAAGTTTAACCAATATCAATGTAGCTTATCATATAATTTTATTTTATACGTTAATTAATCAAGGTATTTTAAACGCAGAAGATGCCTAACCTTTTTTTAAGAGTATGTTTACTTTTGGCATAAGTTAAGATTTAGAAAGAGTTTTTGAGGTTGTTTTGAGACTGAGTGAAGG
>JAIDJJ010000045.1 GCA_029052265.1 Muribaculaceae bacterium | reverse complement strand
TCCTTCGACAAATAAATTTAAACAGTTTCTAAATATTAATGATAAAATTTTGATAAGATTAAAAATTATATTAATTTTGCATCAGTGCGGTGCGAGTGGTGGCTCATCTCCATTATCGCTTAAAAGGGAACCGGGTGAGAATCCCGGACAGTCCCGCTGCTGTAAGTTCCAGACCGACTTCCGGTTCAGAATATCGTCACTGTGAATTCTGTAGACAGAATCATGGGAAGGCGGAACCTGAAGGGAACAAGCCAGAATACCTGCCGTGCTGTTTTGTCTGTTCGAAGGCTTGCGAGGACAAGTCGGAACGAGTTCATGACGTACGGAGAACCCGGAATAATGATATAGATGTGCAGTGTAGGCGCAGGGAATGCGACAAAGCGGCGGAACGGCTCTCAAAATGTAATCTCCATGTCATGCTCGCCTGATTATCCTCCAAGCCTTTGTTTTATTTTGGAACAGTTTTCTATTCAAATTGTTTGCAAATGCCTCCGGAGTGGTTACGTTTGATGGCATTTTATGGCTAAATAGATGAATATTTTACGTATAATGTTCCATATCTTTTGCCGTTTGGATTTAATTTGCTAAATTTGGCGACTAAATTTATCTACCGTTCAGGTTATTATAATTATTATTCGGGATACGGAAAAGTTGGTACGCCATACTTGTGGCGGATATTCATATATTCCGGTCCGTGGATTTTTAATTTTGTAAAACATGAAAGTTTTAAAGTTTGGCGGCACATCTGTCGGCACTGTAAAAAGTCTTACCAATGTAAAGAAGATCGTGGAGGAAACTTCAGGAAAGAAAGTTGTGGTGGTTTCTGCTTTAGGAGGAATAACAGATCTTCTTATATCTACCGCCAGACTTGCCGTGGCTGACGACATTTCGTATCTTGATGCATATGCCCGTATTGTAGAGAGGCATATCGCTGTCATTGACGGTGTCGTGCCGGAATCGAGAAGGGATGCCACTATGGCTATGGTGAAGATGATGCTTGACGAGCTCGGCAACATATATAAGGGAGTCATGTTGCTTCATGACCTTTCTCCACGTGCGCTTGACATAATTGTAAGTTATGGAGAAAGGCTTTCAAGTGTGATCGTTGCCAATATTATAAAAGGTGCAACCTATTTTGACTCCCGCACTTTTATTCGCACAATGGATGCCCCTCATGGCGCACAGGTGCTTGACCCTGAATTGACTAACCGTCTGATTGATGAGAAAGTGTGCAGCTATGAATGGGAAACGGCTGTAATGGGAGGATTTCTTGCCACGGATGCCAGGGGTGAGGTGACAAATCTTGGCAGAGGAGGCAGTGACTATACTGCCGCCATCATGGCGGCTGCTCTGGATGCGGATATGCTTGAGATATGGACAGATGTTGACGGGTTCATGACGGCAGATCCGAAAGTGATTGACACTGCATATGTCATAGACAAACTGACGTATACTGAAGCAATGGAGCTTTGTAACTTCGGAGCGAAGGTGATTTACCCACCCACTATTTATCCCGTCTATCATAAGAACATACCAATATTAGTAAAAAATACGTTCAATCCTACTGCTCCATGTACACTTATCAGCCGCGACGTCCCTGATAAAAAAGCCGGAGACAAGGCTATCAAAGGGATATCTTCAATCAATGATACATGCCTTGTGACTATTACCAGTCTGTGTATGGTGGGAGTGATAGGTGTAAATTCGCGGATATTCAATGCTTTGACTGCGAAAGGTGTGAGTGTGTTCCTTGTGTCGCAGGCTGCCAGCGAGAACAATACCACCATAGCGGTCAGGAATGCCGATGCTGATCTTGCCGTGCGCACATTGAAGGCGGAATTTGCCTCGGAGCTTGCTTCCGGAATGTTTAATGACATCATTGCAGAACGCGATCTTGCCACTGTGGCAGTCGTGGGGGAGAACATGAAGCATACCACAGGTCTTGCCGGGAAGCTTTTCAATACAGTCGGAAGAAACGGTATCAATGTGATAGCCTGTGCACAAGGTGCGTCAGAGACAAATATATCTTTCGTCATAGAGCGTAAGAGCTTGCGCAAGGCGTTGAATGTGATTCACGATTCGTTTTTCCTGTCGGAATGTCAGGTGCTTAATCTTTTCCTTGTGGGGGTCGGTAACGTAGGTAGCAGTCTGCTTTATCAGATATCACGCCAGCAGGAAAAACTTCTGAAAGAGAAAAATCTCCGCATAAATGTGGTCGGCATAGCCTCCAGCAAGAAGGCTGTATTCGACCGCGACGGGCTTGACCTATCCGATTTCCGTACTCTTCTGGAAAGGGAGGGAAAAGACGCCAGTGCCGGCATGATTCGTGACGAGGTGCTTAAAATGAATATATTCAATTCCGTTTTTGTGGATTGCACGGCATCTCATGAGATCGCATCGCTATACAATGACTTGCTTTCCCATAACGTAAGTGTGGTTGCCGCAAACAAGATAGCTGCATCATCCGATTATTCTGAATATATTGAACTCAAAGAGATAGCACGGCGTAAAGATGTGAAATATCTTTTTGAGACCAATGTGGGGGCAGGGCTTCCGATCATCAATACAATAAACTCGCTTATAAATTCAGGCGACAAGATTCTGAAGATAGAGGCTGTGGTTTCAGGCACACTCAATTATATATTCAATGTCCTTGCAGCAGACGTGCCGCTTAGCAAAGCCATAGAGATGGCAAAAGAGGAAGGCTATACCGAGCCGGACCCACGTATAGACCTGTCGGGCAAGGACGTGATAAGAAAGCTTGTCATTCTCGCCAGAGAGGCCGGTTATGAGGTGAGTCAGGAAGATGTGGAGAAAAATCTGTTTATCCCGGAAAACATGTTTGAAGGCTCACCGGAAGATTTTATCGCCAAAATAAAATCTCTTGATGCAGAATTTGAAAAGAAACGTTCTGAGGCGGAGATCGCTAATGAGCATTTCCGGTTTGTGGCATCGTTTGACAACGGGAAGCTGAGTGTCGGACTTCGTCGTGTTGGTGCGTCACATCCTTTCTATAATCTTGAAGGAAGTAACAATGTGATATTGTTGACCACTGACCGCTACATGGAATATCCGATGGTTATAAAAGGTTATGGAGCGGGAGCCGAGGTTACCGCAGCGGGAGTGTTTGCCGACATAATCAGTATAGCCAATATACGCTGACAGGAGCCGATTTTTAAATTTACAAGGCAGTAATAACTTGTGCATGGAGATTCCTGCATGAGTATTCATGTGTTTGAATGGAAGATGAAACATATCATTATATTAGGTGACGGCATGGCAGATGAGCCATGCCGTGAACTGGGAGGACTGACTCCTCTTGAGGCTGCCGATACTCCTGCACTTGATGAATTGGCACGCAGGGGCAGGAACGGTTTGCTTGCAACAGTGCCATGCGGGTTTGCTCCGGGAAGTGAGATCGCTCATCTGTCGCTTTTGGGATACAATCTTTCCGAGGTGTTTGAGGGAAGAGGAACGCTTGAGGCGGCAAGTATGGGTATCGACATTGCTCCCGATGAGATGGCGATGCGTTGTAATCTCATCTGCATCGCGCAGGATGGCACGATAAAGAACCATTCTGCCGGACATATCTCCGGCAAGGAGGCGGCTGAACTTATCAAGACTCTTAATGATACGCTTGGAGACGGGAGGGCGGAGTTTTTCCCGGGGGTAAGCTATCGGCATCTGCTGAAGATAAAACAGGGGGACAAACGGATTTCATGCACCCCCCCGCATGATGTGCCCGGACATCCCGCATCTGAAGAGATGGTGCGTGCCGACACACCCGAAGCGCAGCCTACTGCCGATTACATCAACAGTCTGATAATGCGTTCTCAGAAGGTGCTTGCCAATCATCCCGTAAATCTCAAAAGGATTGCAGAAGGGAAGGATCCTGCCAACAGTATATGGCCGTGGAGTCCGGGTTATAAGCCGGCTATGAAGTCTATGGGAGAGCTGTTTGGTGTCAGGGAAGGGTATGTGATCTCAGCTGTGGATCTCATTATGGGCATAGGTGTGTATGCCGGGCTGAAGCCTATTCTGGTAGAAGGTGCGACAGGTCTGTACGACACCAATTATGAAGGGAAACTGGAGGCTGCTCTTGACGCACTGCGAAACGGTGCGGATTTTGTATTCCTGCACATTGAAGCAAGCGATGAGGCGGGGCATGAAGGGGATGCGTTGTTGAAGAAAAAAACGATCGAGAACCTTGATCACAGGGTGGTGCGGCAGCTCCTAAATGCGTTGAAAGATTTTAAAGAAGAAGTGGGTGTGGCATTATTGCCTGACCATCCCACCCCCTGCAATATCCGCACTCATAGTTCGGATCCGGTGCCTTTCGTGATCATGCGCAGCGATGTCGAGCCCGACAGTGTGGATAAATATTCTGAAAAAGATGCCTTGAAAGGGGCTTACGGACTTCTCAGGAATGATGAATTTATAAAAGAATTTCTAAAGAAATGAAATATCGCAGTACAACGGGCAAAGCGCCCGAAGTCTCTCTTGAAGAGGCAGTGGTGAAAGGTCTTGCCCCCGACCGGGGATTATATATGCCGGAACGAATTCCCTCGCTTCCGCATGACTTCTTCGACAGGCTTCCGTCAATGAGCCTTCCTGAGATGGCATCGGAGATAGCGGAGGCGCTTTTTGGCGAGGATGTGGATTCTGAGGCACTGAAAGCGCTTACCGTAGACGCCATGAATTTTCCGATTCCTCTTGTAAAGGTTAAAGATGGAGTATATTCTCTCGAACTTTTTCATGGACCGACTCTTGCTTTTAAAGACGTAGGCGCAAGGTTCATGGCGCGTCTGTTGGGTTACTTCAACCGCGGCAATAAAGACCGTATGGTCAATGTGCTTGTGGCTACCTCAGGAGATACCGGGAGTGCTGTGGCTAACGGCTTTCTCGGAGTGGAAGGTGTCAGAGTGTTTGTGCTATATCCGAAAGGGAAGGTCAGCCCGATTCAGGAGGTGCAGTTCACCACTCTCGGTAAAAACATAACGGCACTGGAGATAGAGGGTGCTTTTGACGATTGTCAGAATCTTGTGAAGCAGGCTTTTCTCGATAAAGAGCTTAATGAATCGATGATGCTGACTTCTGCCAATTCTATCAATGTGGCAAGATTCCTGCCTCAGATGTTCTATTATTTTTATGCATGGGCACAGGCTGTGGCGTCAGGTACAGATCCTGAAAACATCGTCATGTGTGTGCCGAGCGGTAATTTCGGCAATATTACTGCCGGGCTGATAGCCAAGCGTATGGGGCTCCCTATAAAACGTTTCATTGCGGCAAACAACGCCAATGATATTTTCTACAGATATCTGTGCAGCGGGGAATATATTCCGTGTGCTTCGATACAGACTATAGCAAATGCGATGGATGTGGGAGATCCGAGCAATTTTGCGCGAGTGCTCGATCTATACAGCCATGACCACGGAGCCATATATGCGGAAATAAGCGGTTGCACTTATTCTGACGCGGAGATAGGGGAGACAATGAAAAATGCTTTGGAAGAGACCGGATATGTGCTTGATCCTCATGGAGCAGTGGCATACAGGGCACTTGAAGAACAGTTGAAGTGCGGGGAAACCGGTATATTTTTAGAGACTGCGCACCCGGCTAAATTCAAAGAAACTGTTGAAAGGATCACAGGCAAAAAACTGGATATCCCTCAGCGTCTGGCGGCTTTCATGAGCGGGAAAAAGCAGACCGTATCTCTTCCTGCGGATTTTGACGCATTCAAGACTTTTCTACTGTCCTGCTGACAGAATAGCCGGGACGCTTTCCTGATTTATAATAAATAGCCGGGACATGCATATGTTTTCATGCATGTCCCGGCTATGTTTTTGTCAATTATGACGTGGCATTATGGGCGCAGGAGGTAGAATACAACTCCGGTGGGATGCCATTCATTGTGGGGGCCATAACTGTTGGCGGCTTCTATCGTGTATGCGAAGCGTGTGCCGTCGCTTATTTCATAGAGTGATACTGTGCTGTCTGAACGCTCTTTCATCACATATCCTATGCATTCCCAATCGAGAGTGGGTTGTATAAGTGAAAGAATCTGGCTGCCGTCGGTATATACGTGGGAATATAAAGGTATGGCACCTGCGGTGCTGTTGCGGTAAAGGCTGCCCAGCACTCCGTAAAATTTCAGTCCCCCTTTATCTGCAAGTTGCATTGATTCTTCATAACTTGTCACATAACGGTAGATATATCCATTACAGTTCTGAAGCAACGGCACAGTGGCTTCCGCCTTGATTTTACTCTCTTTGATATAGTTGGAAATCGCGATATCTACCTGAAATTTCAACCCGGTGTCTTTTATCGCATAAGAGATGGGGAGGAGGTCTCCGTCAGAAAGAGAGATAAGTGCAAGATTGTCATGATCCATAGAACTTTGCCAGGATGAGGTGTCGCCCAATTTCCCTGTCTCCGGATCATATTCCACGAGATTTACATCTCCTCCGGAGAATGTTTTGGTGAGAGTGGCTCCATAATTGTTGATTCCGGCAAGAGTGAGAGATAGATCCGGACCCAGTTTGCCGATCAATGATTGTTCTGCAAAAAGGCATCCTTTGTATGCGAGCGATTCTTTTTCCGTAGAAGAGGCATCCACATATGCACCGTAGAGTGTGCGGACAGAGATGCCGAGTGAAGCGCTTGCCAGAAAATGGGTGCCATATTTTTCAACGAGCGCTTTAGGTTTAAGAGTGGCGGTGTCGGCTATAAATTCATCGGAAAGGGTTCTGGAAATATAATACTGTGTGGTATGTAGTCTTGCGATTTCAGAACGCACCCAGTTGTTTGTCAGGACGTAAGTGGCATTGGTGGAAAGAGTGTTCAAGGTTGCGTTGAAACATGTTTCACCACCTGCGATATTTGGTCCGATGCCTGCGTCTGCCATGAGAGCGGATAAAAAATCTGTAGGATTTTTCCCGGAAATGACTTGTCCCATGCTTGACGCCGGAGCATTGAACAATGTCAGGAGACCGAGTTGGTCCTGTTTGTCAAGGTCCACGACCGGTTTCCTTAATGATGAAGGCGAGAGGTAATCGCCGGTGATGTCATAACCTCGTCCGAGGATATCCTGATAGCTACTTCCAATATTTGTTTTTACTTCTGTTTTACAGTCTGAGCATGATGGGCTTACATAATAATCTGTAATTTCGGGAGCCGGCGCGGGTCCAGGAATGGGATGGGTGTTCGTTATATGAGGAGAGTCTCCGCATGAAGACAGGAGAAAAATGGAAAAAGCCATAAATAGATATTGCGTTCTCATAAGTGTCTTAATTAAAAGATTCGTAATTTGGAAAATAAAAGTTTAGACAACTACGATATATAGACAAAGTAAAAAGGATAAAATTACAATTAATTGTAATTTTATCCTTTTAGGTAGTAAAAATTTTTAGTGAGATTACTTAAAAA
>JAIDJJ010000449.1 GCA_029052265.1 Muribaculaceae bacterium | reverse complement strand
CCTCTTCGCCAAGGCTGCTCAGGAACATGTAATTTCCCGTGATCATCATTCCTCCCATTGCCAGCTCCTGAAGGAATGTGGCAAGTCCGATTCTTGCCATATATCCCACATTGCGGACTGTAAGCATCAAGGACTTCCACGTGTGCTTAAGTTTGTAGAATTTAAGTTGGTGGGAGAAAAACAGGAAATAAACCACGACCATGGATCCTCCCACAATGCATGAAAACGATGTAGCTATTGAGGCACCCATTATTCCCATGCCGAGAGGGAAAACCATAACCCAGTCAAGAAAGATGTTAATAATGGCGGCTACGACTTGAACAGACATTGCATACTTAGGCGATCCGTCGAGCCTGACAAGCATCATTCCTACAGATTGGAGATAGAAGAAAAAGAACCCTGGAAGAAGCCAAAAAAGGTAAGTCCCGGCAAGATCAAGCAAACGATCGCTGCATCCGAGCATCCGCAGTATGTCGTCGGTAAATGCGTAGCTCGACAATATAATGGTGCCGAATATAACTGCTCCCGCAAGATATGCCTGGGTCATGATTATCCGTGCCGCCTTCACGTTGTTTTCCGAAAGTCTGATACTTCCTATTACCGATGCCCCGAACCCGAACATCAGTCCGATGCCGATACTGAGCATGAAATATGGAGCTACGATGTTGATAGCTGCAAGTGCATCCGGACCGACCCCGTGGCCCACAAACATGCCGTCGCAGATATTCAACGCAGAGTTGAAAACCATCGCCACAAGGGTAGGGAAGAAGAGGCTTCTGAACAAACGTCCTATCTTCTCATTGCGAAAATCAAGATTATCTCTGTTCATATGTTTGCTAATATGTGTTTTTTATTCTAATATGTGCTTTTTTTAATTGTGTGCAAAATTAATACTTTACTGCTTGAAATATACTGTAAAATTTCAGTCAGTTATGATACTTTTCCTATATTCGTGTTTAAAATTGCCATATTTTATATATTTTTGCGACATGAAGCATGAAGAATCAAGTGTAAAACTGCTGTCAACAGATCTTCCAATAAATGTGGCTCCCCTTCATCTGTCTCTCTGTCGTGGACGTGAACTGAAGGTGGACGGATGTGTGTTTATGCGTGTCCTGAAGGGGGATGCTGTCTTTTCGATAAATGCTTCACAGGTCAGAATTGAAAGCGGCATGCTTCTTTATCTTGCTTTCGACATGACCATTATATCTGTTCAGGATGCAGAATTGGATGTTGAATGCTTATATATCGATTCCATTGTCACAAGGGAAATTTTTTTCAACATCACGTCATCGGCTTTCTGGGGTTTTATTTATGCAAGTCAGGCTTTTATACCGGCTCCCGGTCTTGAGGGCTATATGAAGCGTTGGTTTGAACAGACGCAATGGATTCAAAAAAAGTTTGCATCAAATGTGGTGCAGGCTACATTGCGTAATGAGGTGGAAACTCTTTTTGTTGTACTCGCTGCGGAGATCGAGGGGATGGACACGGGTGCCGGTCTTCCAAAGACCAGGGCATGGGCTATAGCCAATGATTTCATCACATTGGTTCATCGTAATTATACGCGTCATCATGATGTGGCATATTATGCCGACAAATTAAATATATCGGCAGATTACCTGAATGTGATATGCCGTGAAAATCTTGGATATACTGCAAAATCCCGTATAGATTCTCAAATTATAATATCGATCAAAACGTTGCTTGATACTACAGACTTGCCGATAAAAGCTATCGCGGAGCATCTTCATTATGAAAATCCTTCATACATGTGCAGGGTTTTCCGCCGCATAACCGGACAAACACCTATGGAATACCGTAATCGTCTTCGTCCATAATACTGATGGACCGGAAATCCGAGAACCCTTGAGCAATTAGTAATGAGCAATTAGTAATTGGTAATTGCTGATTTGTTCAGAGGCAGGAGAACCAGATAACTTTTTCAAATACCAAGCGACAACTACCAAATACCAATATGTTATCAGAAATAATACAGATATTTGAAGACAAGAGTCAGTTCCTTCCGTTGCTCCTTATCGGAGATGAATCAGAAACAATGGTGGGTAAGTATATTGATAGGGGCGCCCTATATGTAGGATTCATAGATGATAGGGCGGTCGCCGTCTGTATGACCACATATGAGTCTGAGACTGTCATAGAAGTCAAGAATCTTGCAGTGCTGCCTGAATGGCGACGTAAAGGGATCGGGAGGCAGATGCTTTCTCATATTGAAAAGATAAACGCAGGAAAGACAATCATACTCGGTACGGGTGAAACTCCGTCAACCTTACGATTCTACCGTTCCTGTGGTTATATATTCTCTCATAAGATCCCTAATTTCTTTACCGACAACTATCCTTCCCCGATAATCGAAGAGGGTGTGCAACTCAAAGACATGCTATACCTCACAAAACAAGTTTGATATTCAACTTCTATTTGCGAAAGTTGAGGTTGTCGAATTAGTGGTTAGGCGGTTAAGAGCTCGTTCCTTAAAATTTCGGGGTCGTAGGGGTCGCAGCCTTGGAGTGGATTTTGTCACTTGCTGAAAGGA
>JAIDJJ010000448.1 GCA_029052265.1 Muribaculaceae bacterium | reverse complement strand
TCCGAGCCCATCCGATTCCATCCGAGCCCATCCGAGCCCATCCGAGCCCATCACAGTCTGATTCAATATAATTTCAGACCGCCTTGTTCCGTTACCTGCTCCTTGGAGCAGGTCGTGTGCGCAGCCACCAGGCGCAAGCATCAAGCCCAGCCACCACGAGCCCAGCCACCACGAAAAAGGGGCGACAAAACTGCCGCCCCTTCATATATCGAATCTATCTCGATTCCGAGTTTTTATTTCTTTACCACAGTGAGGGTAGGAATACCCGGCTGTACGGTAAGAGTCAATGTAAATTCTCCTGCTTCATCAGCAACTATATCTGCGCCATCAAGTGAGAGCGCCTTTATATCTCCACCAAGGTTATAATCCCAACTTTCGTTGAATCTGATCTTATAAGAATCGCCCTTAGCGAAGGTAACATCAGCACTCCATGTAACACCATTGTCGTTTGATGTCATCTTCACATCACTGCCCCAGCCGGAAGCTGCAAACGATCCGATCAAGCCAACAGAGGTAACAGGAATAATTTCGTAAGTGGTAAGTGCATATGATACCGGATCAAACTGAACCGAAGCCCATACCAGACCTTCATTCCCTTCCGGAACTACAATGTTCTTACCGTCTTGACCAAGAAGCAATTCTCCTGAAAGTGCAGGATCAGCAAGTTTACCACCATAGGTGTAAGCATTATCCCAACTGTTCTCAGTGCAGATTTTAAAGCCTGCGGCATCAACAGGGAATACACCATAATACCCTTTTGATGAGTTCAGCTGCATATATGCTGAATTTGACTGGCTCCATCCGTTGGCTCCGCCGGGAGTATAGAGCACATCCGGCTGAAGAAGAAGCTCGATGTCGTAAGTCATAGCTTCCATATTGATTGTCATCTTATACTTGCCAGCCACTTCAAGCTTACCTGCCTGCGCATTTTCAGATACCAACGTTCCGGAAAGAGCAGTGTCGCCATTAGTTTCGGGACCGATCACGGCACCCCAATCAGCGGCATCAGCAGTAGATTGAGAAGCAATCTTCCAATAAGCACCACCATTGCTTGCAATAAGAGACTCCGGAACTTCGAATTTGATTACAAATACAGGATCATCATAAACACTTACATCGTCCGCATGCTCGAAAGCATAAGGAGCCACGCCGTCCGCAGAAAGATCCCAGGTGGTCATGTCACCCAGCAGATAATAATGATCCTCGATTACAAAACCGGAATCCATACAAGTCTCTGTGATGGTGCCTTCAGCGGCATAATAGTCTGTAGAATTCAGACGATAATCGCTGCCGTCAAAATTGATATACACAGGCACACGATAATAAGCCACTTTCTCCTTCGGGCTCTTTCCGAAAAGATACAGATGAGCCTCATTCCAGGCATCCGCACTTACATAATATGTGACAGCACCATCTTCAGCAGCCTCACCTGCTGTAGCAGGCAAAGTCACTTCCCTTGCGAAAGAATCGGAAGCCGAGAGTTCCAGATTATAAGATATGGTAGCCCCTTCAGGGAGATTATCTGTGCTGGCGAGTTTCATTACAGGAATTACGGATCCTTCTGCCTTGTAATTCTCAAGAGCCAAGACTGCGTCAGATGTAAGAACCCCTGCCTTTTCCGAAGTAACATCCTCCAATGTCACGATCGGCTCCTGCGGGTTATGCTGCGGTATAGCCGGTTCGATGGTCTCGTCGCAAGAAGCTGCAAACAAGCCAAGGGTTCCCAACAGAAATATATTAAATTTTTTCATTGTTATTTTTGTGGACTTTTATTACCGGTCTGCATATTATCCATTAAACATGCAGACCGGTGATTTAGAAATCTGATTAATGAGAGGGATCGAAGATTACAGTATAAACTCCGTTCGCGAGGCTTAACTGAACAAGACCTGTAAAGTCTTCTGAAAGCGTAAGGTTACCCGGATTTTCACCACCGTTCAATACGAATGCATCACCCGGAGTTATTACAGAAGAGTCTCCTGCGCCAAGATTGAGAGGTCCCCACGCTGAATCAGCCACCTTAAATTCAACGCCGGCAGCCAAAGTCACATTAGGAATCACCCATGTATTCTTTTCTGTTCCGGTCACAAACTGATATTCAGGCAATGCATCCCAGTTAGGATCAAAACCACCGCGCATATAGATATCAACTGGCACATCGGCAACCCATATAGCGAGATAATCAGCTGATACACCCTTGAAACTTACCACATTAGAGAAATAAGTGGTTTCCGCCTCACGCTGCTCCACGTAAGAGCGCAGTCTCATATAAAGCTTATGATATTCCAAAGGAAGATCATTCTCAGTTTTCACATCGCAGAGATACTCCAGTGCGGCAGCCACATCCCCGTTCATAGGATTGATATCCGCGCAATTATAGAAGCTTTGGTCTATCTCCTGATATTCTGCGAAGTCCTCTGTAAGAGAGCACTGCACCTTATAGGTAACAATCGCGGCATATCCGTAATCAGGTTGTGAGCAAGTAAGATGGAAGTTACCCTCAGCATTATCGCTGGTGAGCATTATATATTGATCCTGCATAACCGGATTATTAAGGAAATCCACTGTGGGAGTGCCTTCATGAATGCCAAGAACCGGATTCTTGTCCCAAGTTTCGCTGCAGCTTGCCAAGCCGAGTGAAGCAATTGCCGCAGCCATTATAAATATCTTTTTCATTGTTGAAAGAGTCTGATTGAATGTAATTTTTCAGTTCCCTTTCACAGATATCTGTGAAAGGGAAGATGAATTTATTAATAGCCGGGGTTCTGTTTAAATTCCGGCTGTGCGGCAATCACGGCATAAGGGATCGGATAAAGCGCATTGCGCTCATCGATACGAGTGCCGGCATTGTTGTTGATGCTGCCCTTATATTGCCATACAGTCTGTGACGGACCAACAAACATTCCGTTTCTGATAAGGTCGGTACGACGGGTTGACTCAAGATACAGTTCTCGTGAACGTTCATCCATGATACCTTTCTTTGTCAGGTCGGTAAAGCCATAAGAGGGGGCGCCTGCTCTTCTGCGGACAAGGTTTATGTAATCGAGAGCCTTCTGACGGTCGCCTGTATTGCCATTGACATAGCACTCTGAATACATGAGGTAGATGTCGGCAAGACGGATGATCGGCTGGTCGGTGCTTCCGAAAGTTGTGGCAGGGAACCCGCAGGTATATGTGCCGTCGGCATTGAGAGTCATATCCCAGCCGCCATCCTCAGCAGCGTTACGCGTGCGTCCGGTGAATTTGATTATAGCGTTGCCGCCGGTGGTTGCCCAAGCTCCTGTAAAGTCTACAAAACGGTCGGAATAGTCTTCCGCATCCCAACTCTCGCTTCCGTTAGAACCTGCCGGCAAATATCCGCGGAGCCATAGGTCGTCACGTACATCGGCATCCGAAATTCCGTAGAATCTTTCAGCCATTTCCTGACATCCACGGATACATGACCACTCTCCTGAACAACCATAATTCTGACGGGGTATGTAGTGAGTATTGGAAATAGTGGACGCGATAATGAAAGTGGGTCCGCCATAGCTTTGAGTCATGGTGTCGTCATACGCAATACCGAAAAGGATCTCATTTTCATCTTTCTTCGAGCCGCCGGGCATATAAGCGTCGTTATCACGGGCGAAAAGATAGAGATAATGATTTGCAAGTCCGGATCCTTCAAAGCCGCCACCTTTATGGCGCTCTATGATATTTTCACAACGTTCCTGACATTTTGCCCACTCCCCTGTACCTGAATATACCTCTGCATTGAGATAGAGTCTGGCAAGAAGACCTTCTGCTCCGTCAAGACCTACACGTCCATACACAGGAGTCTCGCTGATAAGTTTATTATCCACGATATCGACAAGTTCCTGTTCGAGCCAGTCATAAAGCTCCTTGCGGGAAAGCTGAACCGGAGATTCTCCCACAGCAGCTTCTTCTGTTATAAATGAAGACTGTCCAAAAAGATCAAGCATATTATAATATGAATATGCTCTCAGCACCCGCGCCTCGGCTCTCATCTGCTGACTCTCGGCATCTGTGTCACCGGCTGTATTTGCAAGATATTGGTTGCATATTGCAATGTGTCCGAGAAGACGATAATAGACACCTTCAAGAAGACCGTTGTTGATACCCCATGTACAGGAAGTGATGTCTACCACTCCGGCATCAGGCCATATCCACAACAATTCATCCGAACAAAACTCATTGAGAGTGAATATCAGACGAAGATAAGCGGAAGTGCCGGGATCAAGACCGCTGACATAAGAACTGCCGGCTCCTGAGATACCGCTGACTGCAATGCCGGAATAGCACATTGCCAACGAATTGGCTTTAAAATTGGGGTCGGAGGGGTTTACAAGATTCGGATCGTTGGGCTGAAGATCAAGATCTCCCACACAAGAGGTAAGACCCAGACCGAGCACTACCCCCGCCATCGATATATATTTTTTAAGATTCATGATTTTTTTATTTTTTTTCATCCGTTGAAATGATCAGAAACTCAAGACAAGACCGAGAGACCAGGTTGTGGCACGAGGATAAATATTTCCGTCGACACCATCAAACACCTCAGGATCAAGTCCGGCATACTTGGTAATTACGAAAGGATTCTGCACGCCAAGGAATAGACGCAGGCTTGAGAAATCATTCCAAAGATTGGTGAAGTTATATCCGAGTGTGATGTTGTCGCAACGCAGGAAAGAGGCATTACGCAACCAATAATCAGATTCATTCTGATTGGTGTTGAAATATACATCAGACTGGAATACGTTTGAAAGCTGGTTGTTGCGGAAAAGTCCGTCAAGCGCTGTTCCGCCTCTGAGTGCGGAAGCATAGACGTAATTTCCGATTGATGCACGAAGAGAGAAGCCGAGATCCCAGTTCTTGTAACGGAAGTTGGAACCGAATGTCATTGTCACCTTCGGATCTTTTGAATGACGCACTACAAGGTCATGTGAGTCGATTACACCGTCACCGTTCTGGTCGACATACGCACCCTCGATAGGATTGCCATCGGCATCATATACCTGCTGGTAGAGATTGAAAGAATAAGCGGGATACCCCTCTTTCTGAATCATACAGTTACCACCGGTTCCACCGAAGCCTCCGCCTACAGCAAACTCATTGCCGTCAAGGTTGGTGATTTCATTGTGGTTCCAACCGATATTATATGAAAGATTCCATACGAAATCATCTGTCACGATCGGTTTTGCAACAATATTGAACTCGATACCGTAGTTCTCCATGTTACCGATGTTCTGAGGCAGATAGTTCACTGTGGATGAACCTGCAGGCACAGGCACTGTGGACAAGAGATCGCGTGTCTTGCGGAGATAATATTCAATGCTACCTGACACACGGTTATTAAAGAAGCCATAATCCAACGCAAGGTTCCAGGTTGTGGTTGTTTCCCACTTAAGATCCGGGTTATATCCTTCAGGGAAGTTAGGAACAAGCCAGCCTCCGACTCCGTTAGGATAGAATGAGCCAGGCTGCGATGCTGTATAAATAGGAATGTAGTTATAATAAGAACCTACCGCTTGCTGGCCTGTCTCACCCCAACCGAGACGGAGTTTGAAATCACTGAGCCAGCCGCGTGCCCTTTCCATAAATTCTTCCTGGTCGATTCTCCATCCAAGGGCGACTGCAGGGAATACACCCCAACGGTTATCTTTTGAGAATCTGGATGTGGCATCTCCACGGACTGTAGCTGTAAACAAGTACCTGTCTTTGAAAGTATAATTCACACGTCCGAAGAATGAAAGGAGCTGAAGATGGTTCTTCCAATGGTAATCTCCATTTTCGTCGATTTCATCTTTCTGGAAAATCTGATCGGCAGTGGTGCCTTCAGTCCAATTCAGGATAAATCCGCCGTTGCCGTCAGACAATGCGGGGGTAAGACCGGGAGTGGTCGACATACCGGCGTTTGAACTTGCACCGATATTCCATCCGTTGGCGGCATCGCGGCTCCAGGTGTAACCTGCTGTGGCATCAAGCATTGATTCTGCAGCCTCAAATTCCTTCTTATAGTTAAGATAAAACTCAAGAAGAGTGTTGCTTCTGAAAGCATATTCATGATTACGGTAACCACCGCCATAGTTGTTATGGTCTTTCCATGCCATGTGGGAGTTTCCTTCAACTATATAGTAATTGTCGGATTTGGTCACATCATAACCTAGATTGAGGTTTGCATGCAATTCCGGAAGGAAATGGAATGAATAATCCAACTGAAGGTTGCCGTTTGAACGCCATACGTTAGAATAATTCTGAGTCTGGTCAATAGTGGCTACAGGATTGTATGTCGCGTTGTTTTCAAGGTTGGCTGCACCACCTGTTATAGTAAAAGGTTCGTTATAACCGTTGAAAAGATACTTGTATGCACCCGCAGCAGTTCCGCCAGTCACCTCATTATATTGATAGATTGGAATAGTGGGGTTGTATGCCACAGCCTGACCGATCGCATCTGTTGCAGCCCAGTTGTTGCGGATATAGTAGCCCTTGGCATTGGCTGTCACAGAGAGATGATTATTGAAGAATTTCGGAGTCAAAGTAAACCCTACTGTAGCACGGTTCATGTCAGACTTCTTTATAATACCGTTGTTGTTGGTAAAAGAGCCGTTGACACGGTAAGGAAGGTTGCCGACGGTACCTGAAACAGCAAGGCTATAATCTGAACTGAACGAAGTGCGATAGATCTCGTCCTGCCAGTTTGTGCTTGTATTGCCAAGGTATCCGGCAGCTGATGAATCTGCTCCGAATTTTGTTTTTATAAGATTTGTAAATGCATTCGCATCAAGCACTTCTTGGGTCTTCCTTGCATTATCCACAAAAAAGTTGGCGGCAAATGTAACCTTCGGCTTACCGGCAGTACCTTTCTTGGTAGTTATAAGGATCACACCATTGGAAGCACGCGAACCATATATCGCAGTCGCAGATGCATCTTTCAATACAGTCATTGATTCGATCGACTCCGGATCAATCATGGCAAGAGGAGAACCCATACCCAATGGAGTATCTGAACTCAACGGCACACCGTCAAGCACAATCAGCGGGTCATTTGATGCAGAAAGTGAAGCGCCGCCTCGAATACGGATATTGGCAGCTCCCTGAGGTCCACCTGCAGTAGTAACAACCACACCCGGAGTCTGTCCTACAAGCATATCCTGAACTGATGTGGCAAGACCGGCTTCGATCTCGTCCGGCTTTACAATTGAAACCGAGCCGGTGGCGTCTGATTTCTTCACGCTACCGTAGCCGATGACTACTGTCTCGGCAAGCATCGTGGCATTTTCTTTCATTGTCACCTTGATCTCTGTACGTCCGTTGACTGCAACCTCCAAAGGATCATAGCCTACATAACTTACCACCAAAGTGGCGTCGGGAGCTACATTCAGCGTGAAATTGCCGTTGATGTCTGTCGCCGTACCGTTGGATGTGCCTTTTTCCATTACGGTGGCACCGATCAGTGGCTCGCCTGTCTCATCATCCACATAACCGTGGACTGTGATCTTTTGCGCGAAGCCTGGAAGTGCGAGACCCAGCAGTAATGCCATAGTCATCCACAACTTCCTGTTCAGATGAAAACAGATGTTCTTCATGCAAGAATAATTTAGTTGTTTTTAATTGTTATTTGTATTTTTTATTTATATCTCATTTTTGAGCATAACTTATCCAAAGACATAGTTTTTGCTTTGGGGATAATTTCCCGGTGTTAAGTC
>JAIDJJ010000447.1 GCA_029052265.1 Muribaculaceae bacterium | reverse complement strand
TTTTAAATCTGTGCCCCACATTTATGAAAAAATAACTAAAAATAATTAGGAATCTGCATCCTAATGTTGTAACTTTGAACTGACTCAATAGTCAATTATTAAAAAGTATTAAGGAATTTAATGGAACAGACATTAGTCATTCTCAAACCTTCATGTGTGGAACGTTGCTTGATCGGTGAGGTGATCAGCAGAATCCAAAACCGCGGAATAATTATCTGCGGAATGAAAATGATGCAGCTTGATGAGAAAATCCTTAGGGAACATTATTCTCATCTTGTCGACCGTCCTTTCTTCCCGGAATTATGCGCATCAATGATGGTCTCGCCGGTGATATGTCTGGTATTAAAAGGTATTGATGTCATTAATGTCTTCAGATCAATGGCGGGCGCAACCAACGGACGAAATGCCGCACCCGGCACCATAAGAGGCGATTTCAGCATGAGCGGACAAGCGAACCTTGTTCATGCTTCCGACTCTCCGGAAAGCGCAAAGACAGAAATTGAAAGATTTTTCTCTCCAAATGAGATCTTCGACTACACTCCAAGTTACTTTCCTTTACTTTACGCAAACGATGACCTTGTAAAATAACCAAGACACTATCATAGAGACGGCACGCGCTCTCCGATAAATATTTTTATAACCAATGATTATTCTCAAGAAATTTATTGCGGCATGTATTTTCTCCACATTCGTGGCGGGAGGCATGACAGCTCAGACAATAACAAGCAAATCTCCTCACTCTGACGCCCACAGGCAGCTGCTCGCCAACCAGGCGAAAAGCAAAGATCAGATCAGGCTTGTGGAAAAAAATACGTTCATTGATCTCATTGATGATCTTGAGCCCGAACCTGACATTTACACCGAAGGATGGAACAGTAAAGCTGTAAATCCATTCAAAGAGTCTGATGTGCCCGACTCTCAAATAATTGATGTCACCGGATATTTTATGCCTGTGCCCGGGAAGGTCACTTCAAACTATGGATACCGCAAACGTTTCGGGAGAATGCATAAAGGCATAGACCTTGCCATAAGAAGCAATGACACAATATATGCCGCATTCGACGGCAAATGCCGTCTGACTGCTTACGAAAGAAAAGGATACGGCAATTACATAATACTGCGTCACCCCAATGGATTGGAAACCGTTTATGGACACCTTAACAAGGCTTTGGTAAAGCCTGACCAGGTTGTCAAGGCGGGAGAGCCTATCGGACTCGGAGGTAGCACCGGCAGAAGCACCGGACCTCACCTCCACTTCGAAACTCGCTTTATGGGATATGCAATCAATCCTGCTGCAATATTTGATTTTGCTAACCAGACAACTCACACCGACACATACACATTCGATAAAAAGACATATACAAAACCCCGAAATTTCGCTCCGGCAGGTACCACTCTTGCCAAAGCGGAAAAAGAGAATCCCTATCGTGCCGCTGTTTCTGAAAAAGACATATATACAGTCAAGAAAGGTGACACTCTTTCATCAATTGCAAAATCTTATGGCATGTCGGCAACAACACTCCGAAAGATTAACGAAATGAGCAATAGCGATGTGATTAAAGTTGGACAGATTCTCAAACTGAAATAAAATTTCATCGCTCACAATCTTCAAAAAAATAAGCATCCGAAACGGATGCTTATTTTTTTGAAGAGCTGAATAATCAATGGTGCTGGTTGATCACATGCACAGCCGTCACGCCAAAAAGAGCTGCAGTTTCGGTCCTGAGACGACTTTCTCCAAACGTCACAGGCACGAATCCGTGGGCGACCGCCGACTCCACCTCTTCGGGAGCGAAATCCCCTTCCGGACCGATCATGACAACGACATCTTTACCTGCGGAATACTCCTTCGCAAATTCCTTCCTCGGATAGTCGACGGAACAATATCCCATAAATTTCTGACAGCCATCAGGCACAGATGCCACAAACCGATCCAGATCTGACACTTCCGCCAATTCCGGCAATATCCCTTTAAGACTTTGCTTCATGGCAGAGACCATGACTTTTTCAAGGCGTTCAAGTTTCATACCCTTTCTTTCGCTACGCCTGCACCGGAGCAAAACCACCTTGTCAACCCCTATCTCCACTGCCTTCTCAAGCAACCACTCCATTCGGTCGGCACTTTTTGTAGGAGCTACAGCAAGGGTGATTCTCACACCCCAATGCGAAGGTAAATCTTCATGCGAAACCACCTCCAGGGCTGTGTGTCGAGGATGTGCCTCTACAATGACGCAACGGAAACGTTTCCCCTTACCGTCAACCACATACACCTCATCCCCCTCCTTCATCCTCAATACCCGGCAGCAATGTGCGGAATCCGACTCAGGGAGAATCCCGGTCTCTAAAATTTGTGGAGCATAGAACTGTATCATACCTTTTCGATTATAGCGACTCCTCCGTCGGCACTTTCTGTTTCTTCAATATCAACTTTTGTTATTTTACCGCAATCCTTATCTTCTTTAAATATAATCCAGAACAATATCCCTACCAAAAGGGCATAACCTGCAAATATCGCCCAAGACACCCGCCAGCCGGAAAGCTGCACGTCCACAGGCTCGGATGCAACCACATTATGATTGACTATAGCCATCGCACAAAGCGTTCCTATGGTGGCACCAAGACCATTGGTCATTATCATGAACAGACCCTGCGCACTGCTTCTTATTGAAGGATGGGTCTCCTTATCCACATAAAGACCGCCGCTGACATTGAAAAAATCAAACGCTATTCCATAAACTATACAGCTCAGCACCATCAGCCATAATCCCCCGCTCGGATTTCCGATACCGAAAAGCCCAAAACGCAACACCCATGCAAACATCGACATCAGCATCACCCCCTTTATGCCAAAACGCTTAAGGCAATAAGGTATGAGAAGTATACACAGAGTCTCGCTTATCTGAGAAAGCGATATAAGGGCATTGGCGTTTTTAGCTGCCCAGGCGTCGGCATATGCAGGTATCTCTTTAAAAAAAGTGATGTAAGGATTGGCATAGCCGTTTGTGATCTGCAACGATACCCCCAACATCATGCTGAATATAAAAAACACAGCCATCTTTTTTTGCTTGAACAAGGTAAACGCCCGCAATCCGAGACGATCCACGATTGTGCCGGCAGGAGGGGCGGTATTTACCTGACACTTAGGCATGGTAAGCGCATAAAACATCATTATGGCACTCAACATCGCAGAAACAAACATCTGCATATAGGTGGTCTGATATTTAGCATCTTCAGGACCTGTGAAATTCACAAAAAGCATAGCGCAAATAAATCCTATGGTGCCGAATATGCGGATAGGCGGGAAGGCTTTTACCGTATCAAGCCCATATTTAGACAGTGCATTGAAAGCCACTGAATTGTTAAGCCCAATAGACGGCATAAAAAACGCCACCGACACTGCATACAATGAAAAAAGAGGCGCAAATTCAATTTCGGATGCCGTCATGCAATAGAAGCCCGCCAATGCCATGAACAGACCCGCCAACAGATGACACAGACTCAACATCCGCTGTGCCTGAACCCAACGGTCGGCTATGATTCCGACTACTGAAGGCATAAAAAGGGATACTATTCCCTGCATGGCATAAAACCAGCCTATCTGGTCTCCAAGTCCGTTTTTAAATAAAAAATTGCCCAGAGAAGTCAGATAAGCGCCCCACACTGCAAACTCAAGGAAGTTCAACACTGAGAGCCTTACTTTCAACATACTTTGTGAAGTCATTTTTCTGATATTATAGGTTGCTATAAGAATTTTCGGCACAATGATGGTAAATCCGGAGAAGCCGGACCATTGACATAGAGCCATTCATTACACAAAAGTAATAAAAAAATGCATAACATTCAAGTCATACACCCAATGTTATGCATTTGTCATGTAGCGGCCAAATTTTATGCAAAGAAGCAGATGCGCCTTTATAGAAATGCAGCCCGCGATACTATCTTAAGTCCTTCTGCAGAATAATCCACCAGACCTGCCATTTGCGATTCTCGAATCCACGCCTCCACCCTATCCTCCGATGTGGCGCCATAACGTGCAAGATCGGCAACCGATGCCCGAATCAGAATGGAAACAGAGTCAGGGTCAGTAAGGACACTCAGCAAGATGTCAAGACGCGACTTCAAATCGCCGGATGTAAAATTCTCCAAAGCTTCCACCGGGCGCTGAGCCCTGCGCGACAGATAATTAAAAAAATTCAAAAGATAGATGTGATCAGAATTTATAAGACGCACATATTGATCTTTCCGAAACTCCATGATACTTGTCTTGGCAGACGCCTCTACATCACACGAATATCCGGTGTCCATTCCATAAAGCCTGTCAGCGCCCAACACTCTTCCGCTGGAACAGATCTCCTCTACTACAATATTGCATCCTTTCAGGACATGCTTCACACGCACCTCCCCGGAGATAACGAATTTGACCATCCTGACTTCTTCGCCCTTTGAGACAATCTTGTCTCCGGGTGAAAAATTGACAAAATTGATATTGGTCTTCTCTAAAAAAGATGACACCAACTCTTTGCTTACCCCCTTGAACAACGGGAGATCCATGATCATTTCATACATCGTTGCCATATCTTTTCTTCTTTAAGGGAACTTTTCACCAAATCCTATCCTTAATTCATAACATCGCCAATCATGTATTACGATTATAAGAAAACAGCAGCCAACCAACTGTCAGCTGCTGCTTTGTAGCGGGATCGAGAATTGAACTCGAGACCTCCGGGTTATGAATCCGACGCTCTAACCAACTGAGCTATCCCGCCGTGCATCCGGCTCTCCCGTTTTGCGAGTGCAAAGTTACACACTTTTTTTGGTTCCTCCAAATCTTTTCAAAAAAAATTTTAACTTTTTTCTTTTATCATCATTTAACATTTTATCTACCAAACATATCCAGTCTATATTTATTTTTCATGCCGGCTCTCTCTCCCCTCTCGACACCCGGATTGTTTTGAAGATTGTTTTTTTTTACTAATTTTGCATCTCATATGTCTCCTTATGAGGTTGTTCAAACAACTTCCTTGCAAGACGTATCGACTCGTTCTCTTCAGCAACCCCTATTCTTTGACAAGAAATTGAAAACAACCTTATTTTACAACATTATACCTGCATTTAATCGGAGTGTGAGACATACAGCTATATTATCCCTCACCCTGACTGCGTCATTGTGCCTGTTCCAATCTTGTTTCACAGGCATTGAAAGCACAAAAACTGTATCCCTTTCCCGCGAAGACAGGAAAATACTCCAGCCTACTCCGGAAGAGACTTATTTCAAAGGAGTGAAATCCGAGCCCCTGTCAATGTGGGAAAAAGGGAAATCTTTTATTGCGGCTGACAATAAAGCTTTGCTGATTTTCGACCAGCAAGGGATGCCTACTGATCCGGAAAATGCAAATCTCGGCGGCACCATACTCAAGTTTGAGGAGATTCTCCCGAAGTATGAACTTGACGGGACCACCACTGCCTCCATCATTTTTTCGGCAAATGGAAAAATGTTTAAATACAACACAGGGAAACCTATGGCAGCCGCCCAGGAACAGATCATGTCTGACCAGATACCTATGTTGATCGACCTCGACATGGTAAAGTCTGCAAAAGATCTATTAAAAGGAAACAAATTATGGATACGGTCACATCTTTGGTACGACGAAAGCGGGAAACGCATACCCGGAAGAAAATTCGTGGAAGTCACTATTGACGATGTGGAGCCCGGTGACATATCGTTCCCTTTGAAGATTAAATTCACAGACAATAAAGGCACCCATGCCTGCATTTTTATGAGCTATGGAAATTCCGGAATTGAAACCAGACTGTTTTCCAATCTGTTTTTCATTTCTGACCTCAGGGAAAAATATCCCGCCATCTCTGATGAAACCTGGAACGCAATATGCGAAGGCAACGTCAAGACCGGCATGACAAAAGAGGAATGCAAACTGTCGCTTGGCAATCCGGATGACGTGAACAGAGGACACGATTACAGCCAGACGCTTGACCTGTGGCTATATTCCAACGGCACAGCGCTTTGGTTTGAAGACGGCATTCTGACCCGATTCCGCAAGTAGCAACGTTTTTAGTAAAACCCTCAAAACATCTTTTCCGACAATGTTCGAATACAATAAAGATTTATCCCGTATGACCACATTCGGGATTCCGGCAAAAGCTGCCATTTTCGCAGAATACAAATCCCTCAAAGAGCTGCTGCAAATTTATGCCACCGATGAATTTCGCAACAACGAAATCCTACATATAGGCGGGGGAAGCAATCTTTTGTTCACTCACGATTTCGACGGGCTTGTCTTGCATTCTGCAATGAAAGGTATCTCCAGATACGACAAGGACGACAACACCGCATTTGCAATTGTTGCATCCGGTGAAAAATGGACAGACTTTGTGGAATGGTGTCTGAAAGAGGGTCTTCAGGGCGTAGAGAATTTAGCCGGCATCCCGGGCGAGGCAGGGGCATCGGCAGTACAGAATGTCGGGGCATACGGGGTCGAGGCAAAAGATGTGATCCACAATGTGGAATGCTTCGACACGCTCACCGGTAAAACTATAGTTTTTTCAAACGAAGAATGCAGGTTCGCGTATCGTGACAGCATGTTCAAACATGAAGGGAAAGGGAGATATTTCGTATTGCGTGTAAGTTTCAAACTCTCGAAATCCAGTACAGCTGCAAATTTGGAATATGGACCTCTGAAAAAGTTTGCAGAAATATTGGGGAGAACCCCCTCTATACAAGAAACTGCCGCCGAAATCATACGCATACGTGACTCGAAGCTGCCCGACCCCGCAATTATTGGAAGCGCCGGAAGCTTTTTCAAAAATCCTGTCGTATCTTCCTACTTTTTCAATGAAGAGATGACATGCAAAGACCCTGAAATCCCTTTTTATCAAATTGACAGACATAGGGTAAAAATTCCCGCAGGTTGGCTCATAGAGCACGCCGGACTTAAGGGATACAGGATTGGCGGTGCCCAGATCTACCCGAAGCAATGTCTGGTAATAGCCAATACCGGCGAAGCGACAGCGGAAGATGTAGTAAAACTGTCACAGCATGTGGTCAAGACAGTGAGAGAGAAATATGGCGTGGTGCTACATCCGGAAGTGAATTTCATAGACTCCTCGACAGAAGTCACAATTCTCGGAAGCGGCACATCGAAGGGAGTGCCGGAAGTGGCGTGCGCGTGCCGGGTATGCAGGTCAGTCTCTGATTTTGACAAGAGACGCCGTGCATCAGCGCTGGTAAAGACCCACGGTCTGAATATACTCATAGATGCGTCACCTGATTTCAGAAGCCAGGCACTTTCTCAAGACATCTGTAACCTTGATGCCGTGCTCCTCACCCATAGCCATTATGATCATGTAGGCGGCATTGATGACCTGAGGCCCTTCTGTGCAGAAAGCGCACTTCCTATATACATGAAAAAAGACGTCTACGACGATCTTGGGAAACGGATTGACTATTGTTTCCGCGAAAATCCATATCCGGGAGTCCCGGCATTAAAACGGGTAATCATAGATGGAGAATCCCCTTTCTTTATCAACGGGCTTAAAATCATTCCAATTAATATATTGCACGGAAAATTGCCCATACTGGGATACCGCATAGGTGACTTCGCATATGTCACAGACGCAAAAACGATACCCGATGAAGAGATGGAGAAACTGAAAGGATTAGAGGTGCTTGTGATAAACGCCCTACGCCCGCGCCAACACTTCGCACACCTGTCGATAGAGGAGGCTCTGAGCATCATCCAACAGCTCAAGCCTCGGGAAGCATATCTCACACATTTCAATCATGAGATCGGACTACACTCGGAATTTGAAAAATTATTGCCCCCGCACGTACATCCTTGCTATGACGGGCTTACCATCAATATTGATTGACAACCGGACAATATCGATTGACAATCAGACTTAAAAACAGCGCCAAGAGACTAAATGCAATCTCTTGGCGCTCTTAATTTTACCAAAATAAGAATCTACAGTGCCGCCTCTTTCATCCTTTCCGTATTTTCAGCTATCGACAGACGGTCAATGCATTCCTGAATATTGCCGTCCATAAAAGAATCCAGATTATACACCGTATAATTGATTCTGTGATCAGTCATCCTGCCCTGCGGAAAATTGTATGTGCGTATCTTTGCCGAACGGTCGCCTGTTGAAACAAGGGTCTTGCGCCTTTGGGCTATATCTGCAAGATATTTTTCCCTTTCCCTACTATATATATAAGTACGCAGGCGCGACAATGCCCTCTCCTTATTTTTGGGCTGATCGCGCGTTTCAGTACACTCAATCAGGATTTCATCTTCCTCCCCTGTTACCGGATTTTTCCAAAGATAGCGTAAGCGGACACCCGATTCAACCTTGTTTACATTCTGACCGCCGGCGCCCCCCGATCTGAAAGTATCCCATTTTATAGCCCCTTCATTTATCTCTACATCAAACTCCTCCGCCTCCGGCAATACTGCCACGGTGGCAGCAGACGTATGCACCCTGCCCTGGGTTTCTGTGGCAGGCACCCTCTGCACGCGATGCACTCCGCTCTCATATTTCATGACACCATACACATCTTCACCGGAAAGGGTAAAACAAATTTCCTTGAATCCTCCGGCAGTCCCCTCGCTGTAACTCGTGACAGCAAGCTGCCAGCCACGCTTTTCAGCAAACTTTTGATACATTTTAAAAAGGTCGCCGGCAAAAAGGGCAGCCTCATCCCCCCCGGTACCTCCGCGGATCTCTACGCAGGCATTCTTAGCGTCTTCCGGATCGGCAGGCACCAAAAGAAATTTTATTTCTGTCTCCACCTCAGGAATCAACGCCGTAGCTTGGTCAAGTTCTTCTTTTGCCATCAAGCGCAATTCTTCGTCATCTTCAGAAGCAAGCACTTCTTTTGCCTCCTCCACTCCTGAAAGAAGACTTCGGTAACGACTTGCTGCGCCAAGTATTTTTTCAAGATCGCGATATTCCTTTGTAAGCCTGACATATCTTGATCTGTCGGCAATAACCGCGGGATCTGTTATCAGAGTCGCCACTTCTTCAAATCGGGAATCAAAACCTTCAAGACGGTTCAATAGCGCGTTGTCTGTCATAGATTTAAATAATATTGAATATTGCGGAAAACACACATTGCTGCCTTCCGGAACGTTTTAAGCTGCTTTCATCAATGGCTTATTATTTAATCCCAATCTTCCGGCAAAACATATCCACTCCCGTCATAAAACATTTTCCAATTCAAATTCAATCATTTGTCATGACCTGTCATTCTTTTCAAATCAAAAAAAGTTCTTACGAGATTTCGCAGGTAGATATTTGCAGATTTTTCATCAGCCGTTTGACACTGCAAAATTACTTAAAAAACATCAATCGGAAACCACATGCAAATAAAAAAACAACATTTCCTCATTATAAAATTGCATGGATAAGAAAAAAATACTAACTTTGCACCCGCATTTCGGAACCCATGCCGGGGTCTGTGTGCAACAATCTAAACCTAAACAATAAACCGGCAAGTTTTATGGCAACAAAGATCAGATTACAGCGTCATGGCCGCAAAGGTTACGCTTTTTATCCCATTGTAGTCGCCGATAGCAGGGCACCACGTGATGGTAAATTTATTGAAAGGATAGGTTCTTATAATCCGAACACTAATCCTGCTACAATAAGTTTAGACTTCGACCGTGCTTTATATTGGGTAGAAGTCGGCGCTCAACCGACCGACACAGTTCGTTCAATCCTCTCCAAAGAGGGCGTCATGCTTATGAAACATCTCCGCGGAGGTGTAAAGAAGGGCGCTTTCAATGAAGAAGAGGCTCAGCGTCGTTTTGACGCTTGGAAACAGAACCGCGATAAAGAAGCAAACGAGTTCCAGGCAAAGAAAGACGCAAAAGCTGCCGAAGACGCAAAGGCGCGCTTCGAAGCTGAGGTTGAGAAAAACCGCATCAAAGGAGAGTCTGTAGCTAAGAAAAAAGCTGAGAAACTCGCAGCTGAAGAGGCAGCAAAAGCTGCAAATGAAGCTGAAGGAGAAAATACAGAAGCTGCCGCTGAAGCAGCAGAATAAATTTCCGCAAAGTTTTTCCCAAGAAATTTGCAAGGATAAGAATATTTGCTTAACTTTGCAGTGTCAAAACAAATCCCGGATTCAACTAACCCAAATCCGGGATTTTAATGGCCGATTAGTGTAGCGGTTAGCACGCCACCCTCTCACGGTGGAGACTCGGGTTCGAGTCCCGGATCGGCTACTTTATTTCTTTTTAGACGGCGGGACCACAGCGCCGAGGACAGGAGCCGGTACGAGCGCGCGCGGGCCGGGGG
>JAIDJJ010000446.1 GCA_029052265.1 Muribaculaceae bacterium | reverse complement strand
TGAAATATTTTTTTCCAAAAATTTGTTAGATTTAATAAAGAGTCTTACCTTTGTGGTGAAATTCAATGTGCAGTCGTATGCGATTGTCATTGTATTACAGCTTTTTTTGTCTTATTCCACGAGTGTAATTCGCTTAGAAACAATATGGTAGGATTGATATTGCCGGGCAGCCGGCACTTGTTCAATACGGCTATGTCTAACGAAAATAAAAATAAACAAAATATTAATCAATTCAAATCTATTAAGGAATGAATAGAAAACTAATCAACGGCTTGCTGTTGCTCACCGTTGCCACCGGTGGTGTCGGCACGTTCACTTCTTGCAAGGACGACAATTATGTCGACCGGATCGAGAACAACAAGACTCTGTCAAGCTTGATAGAGCTGATCGACAAGGAGCTTAAAGGGAAACAGGACGCAGGTGACTATGCGGCAGCTGCGGATCTTGAGGTTGTAAAGAATAAACTGAATGCCCTTTTGGGAGCAGGTCTTCTGACAGAAGAAAATCAGAAGTATCTTGAAGACCTTATCCAGAATAATGCAAACTATGCAGCTGGTCTGAAGACCTACATTGATGAGATGGTTATTAGCTTGATCACAAATGTGGAGATCCAGGAGGTTTACAATCCGGCTTTCGGCACGATAAATCTTCCTATGGGTATTCAGAACACTCTTCTTGCAAACTATTATTATAAGTCGGATCACGCTGTAGAATATCCAAGAGTGCCTGATACCGGTTATACATATGGTGACAAATCTGCACAGGTGGCTCTTGATGATTATCTCGCAGATAATGCAGTAAAAGGTGAGACTTTCTCTGCCGGTGTAGAGATTCAGGATATTGACCGTCTTGGTGAGATTTATGTCACCATTAATCCGTCAAACATACCTGAAGAGGTGATCAATGGTCTTGATATCAGACTTTGGACAAGCAACGGCACTCAAATGCTTGCCAAGAGCGCGAAACTCGTGGCTGTAAAAGATGACGATCATCTTATCAACTTTGGAATTACCCGCGCAGGGAATGGTTTCTACAGAATCGAGGTTTCCGCTTCTGCAGAAGATGTTCCTACTATCAATCTTGAACTCGATGACCGTCTTAAAGAGACTGCAAAAGATTTTGTCAGTGACCCGTCTAAGAGCGATCTCGCAAATCTTGCAGAGGCTATCTATAAGCAGTTCAATAACAGAATCCCTGCGTTGGCTCTTTCTTTCACCCCGACAGTGGAAAAAACCTTTACATATCAGTCTACTCCATGGAATAAGGCTCCCGAAGGGCTTGTGATCGGTGCTGTGAATGTTGAGAAAGACGAAGACGGAAATGATCATTATGTTTCTGGCGGCGAAAATGAAGGTAATGGCGGAGAAGTAGGTGAAACTGAAAATGAAACTATTTCATCTAATTTCCTTAAGCTCCGTTCTATCTATACCCGCTATGCAATCGGGACTGTGACTTATCATCCTTTGAGCTACTCTTTCGATCCCGAAGGTTATGTTCCTGACCGTCGTCTTCCTCAGATCGGTCATATTCAGGAATATGTAAGCAAGGTTCTTGATAAAGTTAACTTCGAGCTTAATCTCGGCGGTCTTAACCCGGATGACTATGAAATCGACCTCAGTGATGTTAAATTTGAAATCGATCCTGAAAATGCTAAGATTACAGTCGATCTGAGCGGTGCTCCGGTTTATGAAAATAATGATGGCACTGGTGATGTGGTAGGTTATCTTGGAGAAGAGGCAAAGATTACTTTGGGTTATAACGGTGGTCAGGTTTCTATCCCCGGTGACAATGATACAGCACTTAATGATCTTATCAACAGTATCGTAGAGGCTGTAAACGGCGAAGGTGACGATAGCTTTATCTCTCAGATCCAGTCTCAGGTTACAACTCAGCTCCGTAAGATTATCGGTGATATCAACGGCCAGCTCGAGGGTGTCAACACTCAGATCTCTGACAAGATCCAGAGCGTTAAGGATGAAATCAATAGCGAGCTTAACGGTCGTCTTGGCGATGGTATCAACCGTCTGATTGATCTTTACAATGCTCTTGCAAAGAAGATCAACAACATTCTTGACGATCCCAACGCTTACATGCAGGTATATGCGGCTTATAGGGATGGTAACAGCGATCTCCACCACTTCTCTACAGTGGAAAACGATCCTTCTGTCTTCACTCCCGGCACAGGTGATGCTATCACAATGTTCCTTACTTCTTACAATGGAGAGCTTCTCGCTCCTGCATTCAAGAAATATGTAGCGGTTGTTGAAGATCTCACTGACGGTTCATCAGTTGCCGGTATCAATGCCAAAGGTGATTACCTCAATAAAGTTCTTGAAGGTCGTCAGCAGAAAGTATATCTCCCGGTAGGTGGAACAAACGGTCTTCAGGCAGGTCACACTTATAAGGTGGTTTATACTGCACTCGACTATAGAGGCAATGTTTCCGCACGTAACTTCTATGTTCGCATTGCAAAATAATCTCTGAGTGTTAATTCATAATTACAGAACCCAAAAAAGAAAAATTACAAATGAAACTCAATAAAATTCTTTTGACTGCATCTCTCTTGCTCGGTGGTCTCTGTGCCAACGCTCAGGAAACAGTCACCGAATATGTTTTCAAGCCCCACTGGTATGGTCAGGCGCAGTTCGGCATGCAGGAGACTTTGGGCGAGGGCGGTTTCGGCAAGCTTCTCAGCCCCAATGCCCAGCTCGCTGTAGGGTATAAGTTTAATCCTTACATTGGCATGCGCCTCGCTGTTAACGCATGGCAGAGCAAGGGTATTCTGAAGCTTCAGGGTCAGGACGACGCACGTTGGAAATGGAACTATGTAGCTCCCACTCTCGACGCTGTTGTAGACATGACAAACCTTATCGGCGGTTTCAATCCTAACCGTCTTGTAGAGGTTAACCTTATCGCAGGTCTCGGCATGAATGTCGGCTTCAACAATGATGAGGCAAACGATGTGAACAAGGCGCTCAACGCACAGCGTCCCACCGCACCCGACGGCTCTTTCCTTGATCAGGCTAACGGCATCATCTGGGGTGCCAACGGCAATGCTCTCGCCAACGTGTGGGACGGCTCTGTAGTCCGTTTCCTCGGTCAGTTCGGTGTAGACGTTAACTTCAACGTTACAGACCGCCTTCAGCTTGGCATCGAGCTTATGGCAAACTCGCTCAGCGACAACTACAACTCAAAGAAGGGTTCAAACACAGACTGGTACTTCAACGGTCTTGTAGGTGTGAAATATGCTTTCGGTCCCAAGTATGAGACACGCACCCGCGTTATCGAGGAGCCGGAACCCCGTGTGATCGAAAGAATCATAGAGAAAGTTGTGGAAGTTCCCGCAGCAGTTGAACAGCCCGTACAGAAAGAGGCTCAGGTATTCCGCCGCGATGTATTCTTCAAGATCAACAAGGCTATCGTCAGCACTCAGGAGATGACAAAGGTGGCAGCTGTGGCTGACTATCTCCAGGAGCATCCCAATGCAACTGTGACCATCACCGGTTATGCAGACAAGGGCACAGGTACAAAGCAGTACAACCTCCGTCTTGCAGCCAAGCGTGCTGAAGCAGTGGCTCAGGCTCTCAAGACAAAATATGGAATCGCCGCTTCTCGCCTCACAGTGAAGAGCATGGGTTCAATCGAGGATCAGCCTTATGCAGATCCCGTACAGAACCGCGTTGCTATCTGTATCGCAGAGTGATCGGGAGATTCAAATACGATGTGAAATAATTCACAAGTTTTGACGTTATTAAATTGGTCATATCGGAAACAATGTCCGGTATGGCCAATTTAATGTTTACGAGTTATGGCTTTATCATTCGGATAATCCTTTGACTGGTGACTCTTGTTTGCCTCCTCCTTATTACTCTTGATAACAGCAATCCACTTAAATATGAAGAAAATTTTTACGCTTATCGTTGCAGCCGCTTCCACACTTCCGGTTCTCGCCAATCTTGAGGGAGACGGATATTACCGTGTGGAGAATTACAAGACAAACCGATATGCCTCCGTCATTGACAACCGTGGCAGTATCGACATTGTGGCTACCACAGCCGATCTTCAAGCAATACGCCTGTGGCGAATCTTTGAAGATGTAAGCCATGATCCGGCGAGTATCTTTTATATTGATCATGTAGGTGATGAATATCAGCTTACCGCACAAGGCACCGGAATTTATCAGATTATCGGACATTATCTGAGAATCCGTGAGAACGGTTCGGCAAAAGGCGAAAAACTCTATATGGCATACGGCACAAACGGAAAAGCCACCCGTTATCTTGGAGACGGCAATGTGCTTAACAGGGATTACGGCTCGATGTCGACCAATTGTACCGGAGACTATCGTAAATGGTATGTGCTTCCTGTAGAGGCGGACAGCGACAACTTCTTCGGCGCATATCCGGATGTTGACGCCGGAGGAGGGCTTTATACCACAATTTATGCTGATTTCCCTTTCTCTGCATATTCCGAAGGGGTGAAGATGTATTATGTAAGCAATGTGGGTAACGCTGTTGTCGAGCTTACAGAGATTGACGGTACTGTGCCAAAAGCTACTCCGGTGGTTGTGGAATGCGTCGGCACGTCGGCATCCGACAACCGTCTCAATGTCGGAGGGAAGGGGAGTTCTGTGAGCGGCAATAAGCTTGTGGGTCAATATTTCAATAGCGATGTCGCAGGTCATGTCAACCGTATAGCCTATAATCCGTCTTATATGCGTGTGCTCGGAAGATGCAAAGACGGCTCCCTCGGTTTTGTCAAAGCTGAAGGGCTTGACTATATACCTGCAAATACTGCATATATTAATGTCCCCGGCTGGTATGACGATGAGCTGAAATGCGTGAAGACACACGATGCTTATCTCTCAGGAGTAGATGAGATCGGAAGTGATGAAGTTGCCGCACCCAGGACGGTTTATACCATGACAGGCATACGCCTATATGACGACGCTACCGACGAGCAAATCTCATCATTGCCGAAAGGTATATATATCATAGGCGGTAAAAAAGTGCGTATCTGACAATTTAGATTTGCACAATCCGTGTCATTTTATTAATTTTGCCTTATCTATATCCGGCAGATAGTTAACCCCGGAATAGATAAGGCAATCTATTATATACCGATGGAAGAGAATAAAAAAGTTGTGGTCGACGGCCTCACGTTTGTGCCGTATCTGACAAGAGAGGAGATTGAAGAGCAGGTGAAACGTGTGGCGTCAGAGATCCGGAGAGACCTCGCTGGAAAGAGCCCACTGTTCCTGTGTGTTCTCAACGGCGCATTTGTGTTTGCCGCTGATCTCATCCGTGAGGCGGGAATCAATGACTGCACCGTTTCGTTCGTGCGTTACAAAAGTTATGACGGAATGTCGTCTACCGGCTGTGTTAAGCAGCTCATAGGTCTGAATGAAGACATCGACGGCAGAAACGTGGTGATCATAGAAGATATAGTCGACACCGGACTCACAGCTTCGTGCATGGTAGCGGATCTGAAGAAGCGAAATCCGGAGTCTGTGCGTTTCGCCACTCTTCTTCACAAGCCTGAAAGCAGCAAGACGGGATTCCGTCCCGACTATGTGGCTTTCGAGATCCCACCGAAATTCATTATCGGGTACGGTCTTGACCTGGATGGGAAAGTGAGGAATCTGAAGGATATTTATGTGGTGGCGGACTGACGCTTGGAAGGATGCTGAACTTTTTTAATTGCGGATATGATTCAACGTGCACTAAGCACGCCTAAATTCTGACAACCTAATCAATTACTCAATAGAAGACAATTATGTTGAATCTCGTTCTTTTTGGTGCCCCCGGCAGCGGTAAGGGCACACAGAGTGCAAAACTAATAGACGGATACGGACTTCACCATATTTCTACAGGTGAGGTCTTGCGCGATCATATAAAGCGCGGAACAGAACTCGGGCAAGTTGCGCAGGAGTATATCTCACAGGGTCAGCTTATCCCGGATGACCTTATGATAAGCATCCTTGACGATGTCCTTGAGAAAGAGGCAAAAGGGAAAGATGGTGTCATATTCGATGGTTTCCCCCGTACCATTCCTCAGGCGGAGGCGTTGAAAGAGCTGCTCCGGAAGCGTGGAACCGACCTGCATGCTGTGGTGGGACTGGAAGTCCCGGAAGAGGAGCTTGTGGAGCGTATGCTTAACCGAGGTAAAGAGACCGGCAGGGCAGACGATAATTTGGAAACTATCAAGAAGCGTCTGGAAGTGTATCATAGCCAGACCTCCCCGTTGCGTGAATATTATCACCGCGAAGGGAAGTATATGCCTGTAAACGGAAGTGGTGTCGTAGATGAGATTTTTGAATCCATAGCGAAAGGCATTGAGGAAAAAACCGGGGTCAGCCGCAAATCATGACATTTAAGCACAAAGTTCTTTTTGTCAATAAAAAGAGCTTTGTGCTTCTCAAAGTCTTGTGTGTGACGGATTTTTTTATTAATTTTGCAACATCGGTGACGGCATTTTATGTCCGTTGCCTGTGAAATTTTGATGTCGTTTATTTTAATTAATTGACATGTAAATAATTAATTTATAAAACCGCACAAAAACTCAAAACAACAAAAATCAATAACCCCTTTCTGAAGTCTTGCGCCGTGAGGGCATATAAAGACTATGTAAGAAAATAGAATTTTGCTACGATGGAATCAGAAAAGAAACCCAAACGTCCGAGAATCGGAGTTTCTCCCGCATCAGAAGGCGGAGATACAGAAAACCGCTACGAAAAGGTTAATTATCCTAACGATGACCACCAGACAGGCGAGCGTCCGCAGTTCAACCGCACATATGGCGACCGCCAGGGTTATCAGCAGCGTCCTTACGGCTATCAGCAGCGTACACAGGGCTACAACCGAAACAATTTCAACAATCATTATGACCGTCCCTCTTATCAGCAGCCTTATCAGCAGCGTCCCGCATCTGAAGGCGAGGGGGAAAAGACCGAATCATCTGCCGAAGGCGGTTTCCAACAGAATGGCGAGGGTGGCTATCAGCCACGTCAGGGCTATCAGCCACGCCAGGGTTACCAGCCGAGACAGAACACTTACCAGCAGCGTCCGAACAACGGTTACCAGCAGCGTCCGAACAACGGCTACCAGAACCGCAACCAGGGGG
>JAIDJJ010000445.1 GCA_029052265.1 Muribaculaceae bacterium | reverse complement strand
GAAATAAACGCCTCTTTAGGTGAAAAATCCCGCCGGATAAAAAAGATCCGGCAACCGTGAGGCTGCCGGATCCATGATTAAAGTCGAACTATTTTAGTGAGGGAATTTGTTGATAGCGTCGATGAATGCCTCTGCCGATGCCGCTATGATGTCGGTGTTTGCCGAGAACCCGTAGTAGTGCTGGTTGTCGTATTCCACCGTCATATGCACCTTGCCGATGTCGTTGCTCCCCTTGTTGATAGCCTGGATAAGAAATTCTTTTACAAGCATCTGCCTGCGGATTATCACCTTGATGGCATTTATCGCCGCGTCTACAGGGCCGTTGCCTGATGCGCACGCCTCGAAGCGTTCGCCGGCGATAAGCAGTCCGATTGAAGCCACCGAACGGAGCCCGACGCCGGAAGTTACCTGCAGATAGTCGAGTTTGATACGGTGCTGTTCGCGGTGTTCTCCGGCAAGCATGAGCACATCGTCGTCGGTGATCTCCTTCTTCTTGTCGGCGAGCTTGAGGAAAGCCTCGTAAGCCCTGTCGAGAGCCTCTTTCTCAAGATCGCAGCCGAGCACGTTGAGACGGTGCTTGAGGGCGGCGCGTCCCGAGCGTGCGGTAAGCACGATTGAGTTTTCGTCTATGCCGACATCCTTGGGGTCGATGATCTCATAGCTTTCGCGGTTTTTAAGCACACCGTCCTGGTGTATTCCGCTCGAATGCGCGAAGGCGTTTCTCCCCACGATCGCCTTGTTGGGCTGCACCGGCATGTTCATCAGGCTCGACACAAGGCGGCTTATGCCGGTGATCCTGGTTGCGTTGATGTTGGTGTCGATATTCAGTTCCTTGTGTGAGCGGAGAGCCATGACCACTTCTTCGAGAGAGGTGTTGCCGGCACGTTCGCCGATGCCGTTTATAGTCACTTCCGCCTGGCGCGCGCCCCCGATCACTCCGCTGATGGTGTTGGCTGTCGCCATGCCGAGGTCATTGTGGCAGTGGGTGGCTATGGTCACGTTGTGTATGCCGTCCACATGCTCCATGAGGTAGCGTATTTTCTGTTCAAACTCCCAGGGAAGGCAGTAGCCGGTGGTGTCGGGGATATTGATGACGGTGGCACCGGCTTTCACCACAGCCTCCACCACGCGGGCGAGATATTCGTTGTCGGTCCTGCCGGCGTCTTCAGCGTAAAACTGGACATCCTCTACAAACCCCTTGGCATATTTCACAGCCCTTACCGCCCTTTCGATAATCTCTTCACGGGTGGAGTTGAATTTATATTTTATATGTGAGTCGGAAGTGCCGATGCCGGTGTGTATACGTTTGTGCTTGGCATATTTAAGGGCGTCTGCCGCCACACGGATATCGTTTTCGACGGCGCGGGTAAGCGCGCAGATGGTCGGCCATGTCACTGCTTTCGAGATCTCTTCCACCGATTTGAAATCTCCGGGAGAAGAAACGGGAAATCCCGCTTCGATGACGTCCACACCGAGTTCCTCAAGGGCTTTGGCAACCTCGATTTTCTCTACGGTGTTGAGCTGGCATCCGGGAACCTGCTCCCCGTCGCGGAGGGTGGTGTCAAAAATGTAAAGTCTGTCACTCATATTGTAGAAACTTAATATTAGAAGTTGTTTAAACCTTTAATAAGAATGTTAAGAAAAGGTTTAAACAACTTCTTAAGGTGCAAATTTACAATTATTTTGAATTTATACCAAAATAATAGCAAATTTTTTAGTTTTTGTATTATTTCCGCAATAAGCTGGTGACAGATTGGTAGCCGTCTTTCGTTATGATGGCACGAATATCGGCTTTGCATTCTTCCACAGGTATCGGCGATGAGTAGACAGGCGAAGAGGGTGTCGGTTTTGAACCGTCGAGAGTGTAGTGGATTTCAGCGTCGGGATAGGGCGCGTTCATATGTATCTTGCCGTTTTCGATCTTGATGCCTGGCGCACGCATGTGGGCGGTCACTCCGAGTCTCTTGAGACGTGGCAATTCTTTTTCGCCGATCATCATGCTGAAGTCTTCGGGAGAGTATGTGGGTTTGCCGTTCCAGGCTCTCTCTGCGAGTGCGATGGATTTGGGGAACAATAGGGTTTCTGCCCCTTCAAGACTTCTCAATGTCTCACCCCACAGATGTCCGGAGACTCCGATGATCTCCCCTTTGGCGCCTGCCTGATCAGGACAGATCATGTCGGGATAGCCGGAGAGGGTTTTTAGCTCATCCACACATCCTCCCCAATAAAGACCACGCTCTTCGGGATGAGGTGCGTAGAGCATGTCCATATAAAAATAGTTTACATTTGACAGAATCACGGGATAGCCGGCTTTCACACCTTTTATGGCATTGTTCCTTTCCGGGTCGAGAGGGCTCACCCAGCAATTGACTCCGCCAACCTGCGGCGCCACCTGAGGATGATAGTTGTCATCATAACCTGTGTAGATATCCTGCCAGCCCAACATGGGTATGCTTCTGTCGCGCATAATACGAGCCACCTTTTTCACAAATTCCCCTTGCAGACCGTGTCTTCCGGTCACTCCTTTATCTGCTGCAAGCTTCATTGCAGCCGGGGAGCCGTCCCAGGCACCCTCAGGCACTTCGTCTCCTCCGAGGTGGATGCCCGGCAGAGAGACTCCCGCCTCATGATACATAGCCTCGATTTCGTCGACAACTTTGGCTATAAACGCATATGTGCCGGGTAATGCCGGATTCATCAGATTGTCGTGATAATCCTGTGCTGAAGTGTAGACGGAAGTGTCGCCCGGTTCGGTGAGGCGGTAAGTGTCGTCGCCGGTGCGTCGTTCGTAGGCTTTCATTGCCATAATGGCGGCACGTGCGTGACCGGGAGATTCCACTTCAGGAATAACTGAAACGCCTATTGAGTCACAATATTTAAGAAAAGAGATAAATTCGTCGCGGGAGAAATATCCGTTTGCAGTTCCGGCTTTTGAATCGGGATTCCCATCGCTGTTGAATACGCCGGGGAGGAAATCTTTGCTGTCGAGCGTGTAGCCTCTGCGTGCGCCTACCTCTGTCAGTTCAGGAAGTCCGGGAATTTCAAGGCGCCATGCCTCGTCATCGGTGATGTGGAAATGCAGGGTGTTGAGTCTGTAGTCAGCCATAAGCCCTACAATCTTGCGCATCTGTTCCGGATTATAGAAGTTGCGTGCAATATCGATCATAAGGGCTCTGTAAGGATAGTCAGGATAGTCTTCTATGACGGCGCAAGGTATTTCCCCGCCGTTGGGTTCGAGCAGACGGCGTTCAAGCGTGCGCTTGGCAACAGTTATGGCACGCGGGGAAGCCCCTTCGATAAGAGCTTTCTCGGGAGTGAGCGTGATTCTGTAAAATTCGGGGTTTTCGTGGCGGATGGAATTAGTGGTTACCGGAGAACCGCTTTTGAAAGTTCCCTCTGTCAGAGTCACTTTCTTAAACGAGGGGGAGATGTCGAACGGACCGGGTTTCTTGCCGGAGATGAGTCTGTCGTTCAGACGGTAGATAGAGTCGGCTGAAGTGATCCAGTTTGTCCATTCCTTGTTTTCTATAGATGCGTCGAGGAGCGGTGTGAGAGTGGCTTCTACAGGGATTATTCTTCCGCCCGGGGTTACGGCATGGAAAGATTCAGGGAGGAAGGCATCGGTGCGTATCGGCATGTCATATTCTATTTCTATGACGGCATTTTCAGCCGGTGTGCCGAATTCCGGAGCGGAGAGATAATAGTAGCCTGCACAGATTTCTACAATGGAGTCACCCTGAGAGACAACTCTTTTTTCACGGGGAAGCTGGTTGAAACAAAGTCTTGAGATTGAATCAAGCCCCGTCACGGTTAAGCGGCAGATTGTTTTACTTTCGTTGCCGTCCTGCGGTGACAGGATTTCCCAAGTCACGGCAGGATTTGTCGCATCTGAATTTGATGCACAGCTTGCGCAAATTGCGGAAGCTACGATAAAGAGTCCGGAAATTTTTCGAATCATGGTAATTTCGGTAAGAGTTCGTTTAATACGGCAAAGATAATGATTTTATTGTGAATATGATTAAATTTGGTAAAATAAGAGTGGGGTAGCTTTTGCGAATATTGGGGAGATTGTGTAATTTTGCGCTATAAAACAACATAATTCAATATGGAGAAGAAATTTAAACGCACGCTGATCACTTCGGCGCTGCCTTATGCCAACGGCCCCGTCCACATAGGGCATCTTGCCGGCGTGTATGTTCCCGCCGACATCTATGCCCGTTATTTACGTCTCAAAGGTGAGGAGGTCTTGTTTGTAGGTGGCAGCGACGAGCATGGTGTGCCCATCACTATAAAAGCGAAGAAAGAGGGTGTCACCCCCCAGGATATCGTAGACCGTTACCACAACATCATCAAGGATTCTTTCGAGGAACTCGGCATATCGTTTGATGTCTATGGCAGAACCACTTCCGATACCCACCGCAAGACTGCATCCGACTTTTTCCGCACCCTCTACGACAAAGGTGAGTTTGTGGAGAAGACAACGATGCAGCTCTATGACGAAGAGGCGGGAGAATTTCTTGCCGACCGCTACGTGACCGGCACCTGCCCCCATTGCGGCAAAGACGGCGCCTACGGCGACCAGTGCGAGGCGTGCGGGACATCGCTCAACGCCACTGACCTTATCAACCCGAAGTCGACGCTTTCCGGAAGTGTGCCGGTGATGAAGGAGACTTCCCACTGGTATCTTCCCCTCGACAAGTGGGAGCCCACCCTCCGCAAATGGATTCTCGAAGACCACAAGGAATGGCGTCCCAACGTCTACGGGCAGTGCAAGTCATGGCTCGACATGGGGCTCCAGCCGCGTGCGGTGAGCCGCGACCTCAAGTGGGGTATCCCGGTGCCTGTGGAGGGAGCCGAGGGGAAAGTGCTTTACGTCTGGTTTGATGCCCCGATAGGCTACATCTCCAACACCATCGACGCCGATCCTCAGAACTGGGAGAAATGGTGGAAGGATCCCGAGACCCGCATGCTACATTTCATAGGCAAGGACAACATCGTGTTCCACTGCATCGTGTTCCCTGCCATGCTTATGGCTCACGGGGGCTACAACCTCCCCGACAATGTGCCGGCAAACGAGTTTCTGAATCTTGAAGACGACAAGATCTCCACATCGCGCAATTGGGCGGTATGGCTTCATGAATATCTACGTGAGCTTCCCGGCAAGCAGGATGTGCTCCGCTATGTGCTGACGGCAAACGCTCCCGAAGCTAAAGACAACAATTTCACATGGAAGGATTTCCAGGCACGCAACAACAATGAGCTTGTGGCTATTCTCGGCAATTTCGTGAACCGTGCCACTGTGCTTGTCCATAAATATTATGGAGGCACTGTGCCTGTGGCGGGAGAATTTACCGATGCCGACCGGGCTGTGGTGGAAGAGGTGAAGGCTTCGATCGCCGCTTTGTCTGACAATCTCGACCATTTCAAGTTCCGCGAGGCACTGAAAGATGCCATGAACGTGGCGCGTATCGGCAATAAGTATCTCGCCGATTCCGAACCCTGGAAACTTATAAAGACCGATCCGGAGCGCACTGCCACCATCCTGAATGTGGCTCTTCAGATATGCGCCAACCTTGCGGTGGTGTTTGAGCCGTTCACCCCCTTCATGGCGGAAAAATTGGCTTCCCAGCTCTGTCTCGGTAAACTCGACTGGAATATGGCGGGACGGTTCGATCTCGTGGCTGACGGCATGGAGATCGGCAAGCCCGAACTTCTCTTCGAGAAAGTGGAAGACAGTGTGGTGGAGGCGCAGGTGAAGAAGCTCACCGATGCCAAGGAAAAGAATCTTCTTGAGCTATGGAAGCCGGCGGAGGTGAAGGCTGAGGTGGATTTCCCCACCTTCGAGAAGCTCGACATCCGTGTCGGCAAGGTGCTTGAGTGCGAGACGGTGCCTCAGGCAGACAAACATCTGAAATTCAAGAATGACGACGGCATGGGCGGACGCACGATAGTGAGCGGCATCGCCAAATATTATAAGCCTGAAGACCTTGTTGGCAAG
>JAIDJJ010000444.1 GCA_029052265.1 Muribaculaceae bacterium | reverse complement strand
GGCATATAAAGCCCTTGGTAAAGAGCCAAACAGATACAGACCTTCTTCTGAAGCCATGTGCCGCAGAATTATTAACGGGAAAGGACTGTATCGGTTATCTTCCTTGATTGACATAATCAACCTTATCTCGATTGCGTCAGGATACAGCATTGGTGGATTTGACAATGATAAAATTGAGGGAGACTCTCTTCTCCTTGATGCAGGCACCCACCATGACACATTTGAAGGGATCGGAAGAGGAATCATCAATATTGCCGGGCTGCCGGTGTACCGTGACTTGAAAGGAGGAATCGGGACACCCACAAGCGACGAGGAACGTACAAAGCTTACCCTACATACTTCAAACCTTCTTATGCTGGTAAACATCTACGGAGAAGAGATGGAAATCAACGAGACTCTTGAAATGGCAAGATCTCTTCTTATAAAATTTGCAGCCGCCACATCAATTGAAGCTCATCTTCACATAGCTGCCACGGGGGAGACAGTTCTTCTGAATTGAATTTCAAAATAAACGCGGAATTTTAAAATTCCGCGTTTATTTTGAAATTCAATTGCCGCCGTGTCAAATAATTTGGCACGGCATATTGAAGATTATTGACATCGGTGACCCAATAATAACTGCTCACGTTCGAGATGTCAAAGAGGTTGAACAGATCCAGACCAAAACTCAGGCTCTTGAAATGACGCCTGAAATCCCTCGTGACCACACCATCTGATGGCGCACCTATAAGTTGGTAGGTCAGTCCTATATCGGCCCGCTTGTAAGCCGGCGCACGGAAGTAGGCTTTGTCTCTCGAAACCCTCGGTGCTGTCATAGTCAATCCGTCAGAGAAAACTCCGCGTAGGCTGAATTTCAATTTCGGGAATTTAGGGAAATAATCTGTGAAATATAATCCGACCGAATATCTCTGATCAGTGGGAAGAGGCACCTTCCTGCCATTCAGGTCTTGTTGTGTCTTCATCAATGAAAATGAAAGCCAGGAATCTGCCCCGGGAACAAACTGACCGAACAGTTTGAAATCAAAACCTGCGATGTATCCTTTTGAATCATTTATGCCTGAATAGGTCACCTTTAAATTGTCGTATTCATACGATACCAGATCGGAGAGGATCTTATAGTATATCTCTCCCGTTATTTTAAACGGACGGTTCACCGCTCGGAATGTAATGTCTGTTCCGGCAAGAAAATGGATACTCCTCGGAGATTTTATATTTTTATTGAGAATCACATTACCATTGCCGTAAGCATCCTGTATGACCTGCCTGTATTCTTTATAAAACGGAGACTGATAATATAGTCCGGCAGCCATACGATAAGTAATATTATTCCTTCCGGATGGGGAAAGACTGAAATTGACCCGCGGCGATACAAGAAATTCATGGTTGAAATCCCAATACGAAAGCCGTGCGCCTGCGTTTAATGTCATATACGCTCCCGGTGTTTCAAAATATAGGGCATCTTCAATATAACAGGCAACACGGTTGTTTGAAATATCATCTACAGAACTCAGATTATAGATCAGATTCACCCCGTCAGGCAAAGTAGGTAAAGAATACCCTGCACTGTCGCGCCATTCCCACTCCTTTGTCCTGTCGCGAAACGATTCATGAGAAAACGACAGACCATATGAAAGATGATTATTGCCGACAGCCACAGTTCCTTTAAGTGCTGCTGAAAGCACGGATGCCTGCAGACGGTTGCGGGCGTGTTCCATATATTTTCCTACTCCCAATTCTCCTCCCAATTCTCCTGATGCCGAACTGCCTGCTTCATTCAGCCAATATTCTCCTGAAATATCATAGCTGACTAATTCATTTGTAAGGAATCCGGAGAACAGAACTGAGACTGAAGATGAACGGCTATGCTTGTAATTGAAAGAAACAGAGCCGAAATATGTATCAAAACGGTCTTTCTCCTGCCCGTCGAAATAAACTTTGAACTGTTTTAGATCTGAAGCTGCCCCAAATGAAGTCTCCCTGTCTGACGGCTTGAAATTATAATTGTTGCCTGAAATATTGCCTAACAGGTTTACTGTCCATTTATCGGCAGGTTTGAATATAATATTCGTCTGATAATCGATATACAAGGGGTCATATTCACCCCGCGTCTCAAGTGATGACAACAATGTATTGTTTTTTTTGATGCGAAAACCGTGCAACATCGAAAATTTACCATTGTTAGTTCCAATCGCCAACGATCCTCCGGTCAGACTCAATCCAATTGAAGCTTCAAACGGAGAAGGCTCTCTGTAGGTTATGTCGAGAGACGACGACATTTTATCAGAATATCTTGCGGGGAACCCTCCGGACGAAAATTTTACATTGCCTACCAGATCAGGATTTATAATACTTAGCCCCTCCTGTTGACCAGTTCTCACAAGTTGCGGGCGATATATTTCAATTCCGTTAATATAAACAGAATTCTCGTCAAAAGATCCGCCGCGTACAGAATACTGGTTGCTCATTTCATTCGAAGAATTTACACCGGGCATTGTCGTCAGCATCGCTTCAACACTTCCACCGTTTACATCCGGAGAAAGCTTGAATGATTCGGTATCGAAACTTTGCATGCCATTTATATTGCTTCTGAAACTTGTCACTTCCACTTCCTGGAGATTATAATCCTCAGGGTATAATTTGACATTTAGATTCAATTCTCCTTTAGGTCGAATAAGCTTGTGGTTGACAGTTTTAAAACCGACACAGCTATAAACCACATCGACTGTATCCTTTTCTGCAAAAGAAAGTGAATAATTGCCTTGAAGATCTGTAAAAGTACCTATGGCTGAATCTGCAATCCTGACTGTTGCAAACTCTATTGGATTATTATCATTGTCTCGCACCTTGCCCGAAATCTTGACCGACTCAGCTACAGATGCCAACTGACATGACAAAAGCGCAAGACTCAATATTATTTTTAAAACATTCATCAATAAAAAAACGCAATGAACTACATGATATTGCAGATTCTGCATCCTTTTGCGGCAGATGAAAAATACAAACCGGGAATATACAAAAAAATCCGGAGACCATTTCTGATCTCCGGATCTTAAGGCGGCGATTACCTACTCTCCCGCTTTCGCAGTACCATCGGCGTGATAAGGTTT
>JAIDJJ010000443.1 GCA_029052265.1 Muribaculaceae bacterium | reverse complement strand
GTCGCGCACATGCCCAACAAAAGCACGAATACAGGATTTGATGGAATTATCCCGTTGTATAATATGTTATAGTATTTTTTCATTGTTTTGCGGCTTGATTTTTTTCATATTCCTTATATGCGTCGAAAGCGTTTCTCAATGCTTCCAGAAAAGCTCTTGAAGAAATAGTGGCGGCTGTTATGCCGTCGATCTCGCCTCCGGTGTCTTTTGTGACCTGGAATGATGTGTTGGCAGGATTTTTCCCGATAACGGAACGTGCGCCCACGGGATCGCGAAACCACATTTCCATTTTTGTGCCCAGTCCCGGTGTCTCAGCCTGTTGAAGCACCCTGTAGTCTTTTACCGTCCCGTCAGCCTCAAAGCCACACATGACTACTATTTCACCGGCAAAACCATTCATGGATACCCCTTTGACGGCTGCTCCTGCAAGCTTGCCGTTGTCGTATGCCGGATATACCACAAAGGGATTGCCGTCGACGGTTGTTTCCCATTTGTCGTCTTCCGGATTGTTGTTGAACGCGGGTGCAACTTCGGCAATCGCCGCCTGTTGCTGGGCTGCCGCCTGAAGCGCTATGGGTTCTTTAGTGACGGAATACATCCAGCCGAGCAAAGAGCCGGCTATCACAGTTATACATCCCAACGATATGATCATATTGGGAAGGGTGGAAGCCAATTTTTTCATGCCGATTTCCTCCTTTCTTTTTCTCCGAATATTGTCGGGCGGCAATAGCGGTTGATCAATGGTACGAAGCTGTTCATCAGAAGTATAGCAAACGACATCCCTTCGGGATAAGCACCAAAACGGCGTATGATAATGGTGATTAGTCCGATCATGACACCGAATATCAATTGCCCTTTGCGGGTCATCGGGGAGGTGACATAGTCGGTTGCCATGAAGACTGCGCCGAGGAGCAAACCTCCGGCAAAAATGTCGAGCAGAGGGTTTCCTCCGAACGCCCATGAAAAGAATGCGGCGGAAGCAATTACCGATACCGGAATATGCCCTGTGATTGTTTTTGAGACGAGAAGATATATCAGTCCGATCAGGATAGCTATGCCTCCAACCTCGCCGAGCGATCCGTTCATGTTTCCGATCATCATATCAAGGAAATTGTAATCGGAAAAAGCAGTTGTACCGGAATTCAGATGAGTGAGCAAAGTGGCTCCGGAGTTAGCATCGACTTGCTGCGACGCACCGATCGAGGCTATGAAGGCGGAGCCAACACCTGAGGGCCATGTAGTCATTGCGGCGGGGAACGACAGCAGCAGGAAGACGCGTCCGACAAGGGCGGGATTCCAGATATTGCAGCCCAGTCCACCGAAACTCATTTTCCCGATACCTATAGCCACCACTGCACCAATCACCACCATCCACCATGGCAGGATGCTTGGGAGGTTGAATGCCAGAAGGAGTCCGGTGATCAATGCAGAGCCGTTGGATAATGTGCATGGTTTGTGAAACAAAAATCTTGTGATAGCCCATTCTGTCAAAAGACATGCCCCGACGCTTATGAGTGTCACCCAAAGGGCAGGCAGCCCAAAAGTCCAAAGTGCGACAGCGAGGGCGGGGATCATCGCGATCACTACATTCCACATGCACCGGTCTATGCTCCCGGGTGCATGGATATGGGGAGACAGGGATATAATCAGTTTATTCATAATTATTTTTTCTTACGGAGTTCCTGTTTTCCAAGCTTGATCATATCGAGGAGAGGGCGGTAAGAGGGACAGGTATAGGTGCAGCAGCCACACTCAAGGCAGTTCATTATGCCGTTTGCCGCCATGTCGTCCCATCTCTTTGCATCAGCCTGAAGCATCAGCAGGTAAGGTTCGAGTCCCATCGGACAGACGCTTACACATCTGGCGCATCTAATGCATGGACCTTCCTTTTTTCTGAAAGATTCAGAGAGGGGGAGCACCACCAGTCCGGAAAGCCCCTTGGTGGCTGGAGTATCGAGAGTAGACACGGCTCGTCCCATCATTGGGCCTCCGGCGATGATTTTTCCTGTGTTTTCCGGTATTCCACCTGCAAATTCCAGAACTGCATTTAATGATGTGCCGTTTTTTACGCGGAAATTCCCGGGTTTGGACAAGTCGGGACCGGTGACTGTCACGATTCTTTCTGTAAGTGGACGTCGGTTGTAGACTGCATCATATACGGCGTATGCAGTGGCTACGTTGTCAACAATACAGCCGGTCTCTATCGGCAGGGAGCCTGCAGGTACGACTCTTCCTGTGATGGCAAATATCAATTGCTTTTCACCACCTTGCGGATATTTCTTCTTCAAAGTCACCACCTCAAGATTAGAGAAACGGCTTGCCGCCTCTTTCATGGCTTGTATCGCCTGAGGTTTGTTTTCCTCTATGCCTATGATGCCTGCTTCCGCTCCGGTGGCTTTCATTATAAGGAGTGTCCCTTTCATGATTTTTTCGGCATCCTGCCGCATCAAGGCGTCGTCGCAGGTCAGGCACGGTTCGCATTCCGCACCGTTGATCAGGACATATCCGGCGTGTTTCCCTTGGGGGACGGAAAGCTTGACTTTTGTCGGGAATGTGGCTCCGCCGAGTCCGACAATTCCACATTCTCCTACAATATCGATGATTTCCTTTGGCGTCAAGGAATTGACCTCGTCGTCTGTTCGCGGTTCAGGGGAAGAGACCGGATTTTCAATATCTGTTTCAATCAATATGGAATCCTGCCAGATTCCCTGCGGGGTACGTGTCGGCTCAATTTTTTTAACAGTTCCGTTTACCGGAGAATGCACGGGTGCGCTTACAAAAGCCGCCGCTTCCGCGACCATCTGTCCGCAGGAGATCTTCTCTCCCGGCTTGACAATAGGGTTTGCGGGGACTCCGATACACTGTGAG
>JAIDJJ010000442.1 GCA_029052265.1 Muribaculaceae bacterium | reverse complement strand
CAATATTATATATGCTGTCGATCTCCGATTGCACTTTTTCTGCCTCATCAGCCGACGCATCCCGCTTCGCAAACTTCATTATGTGAGAGACCTTGACCTTCCCTTTTGCCGGACGCCTGGCGCCTGACTTCACAAGATGGTAACCTACCTGGCTTTCAACAACGTCTGATACAGAACCCTCGGGAGTAGTGTAGACGGCAGTCTCAAAGTCATACGGAAACTTACCCTGAGAAATAAACCCCAGATACCCGTTGTTGGTATTTGACGATTTGTCTATAGAATATTTCCCGGCAAGCTCCCCGAAATCTGCACCCGAAAGGATTAGCCGGCGCAAACTGTCGAGGAGATTGCGATTTTTCATATCCTTGACAAGAGAAGCATCCTTCATCACCATTATATGATACGCCTCCACATCTTCTCCAATTCTGGAACAGGCGACATTGACGAGAGCCTCTGTAAATGCAGAATCAGCAAGATACGGTTGCGCAAGTTCATGGCGATATTGCTTCATTTCTTTACGGAAAGAAGAAGTGGTGTCTATACCGCAGGCTATCGCATCCGCTACTTTTAATTTATATAGCTTGAACATCTCTACATAATCGGATATAGACTGAGGTTCCGCCTGCTGTCTGCTATTCTTATGATATAGATATTCAAATTCCGATTTAGGGACATCAACACCATTTACCGTCATTATAACGGGATCTTTTGCTCCAACTACGAGCGCAACCGAGACCAATCCCGCCGTTATGATCATATTCTTCATCTTATCCGAAGTTTGATTACTAATCTCTCTATCTAACGGTCAGACTATAATAAAATTATAGTCCTGATCTAATCAGTTGCCCATTTCTGAGAGAAATTTCACCCTCACAAGGCGTATCTCCTCTTCCGAAAACTCATCTCCGAGTTCCTGGATGGCAGCTTCAAGATCATCTTCCTGACTCTCCTTAAAGAAATCGATTATATCGAGCTCATGATCTTCGTCCATTATTTCATTTAGGAAATAGTCGATATTTATCTTTGTTCCGGCATCGACTATCGCCTCAAGCTCATCTATCAATTCTCCAAATTCAAGACCTTTGCTTTCAGCAAGCTCTTCCAGATCGATTTTTCTGTCTATGCTGTGGATGATGGAGATCTTAAGCTTGCTCTTGTTTGCAACAGACCTTACAC
>JAIDJJ010000441.1 GCA_029052265.1 Muribaculaceae bacterium | reverse complement strand
CTGAATGTGGTATTTTCAATGTCGGAGATCGCATTAATATATTCAATTAAATGACTCCTCATATCAGACGAAAAACATGGCAGCCGCGGAGCCCGAACAGCATTGAAACTTGCTGACGACCCCGACAAATTCCTTTCCACAATTCAAATTGGCATAACTCTTATCGGGATTCTTACAGGTCTGTATTCCGGGGCTGCATTGGCGCAAGACTTCAGTGAAATAATAATAATATGGGGTGTGTCCCCTAAAGTGGCTCATACACTTGCGCAGATACTTATTGTGGCGGTCGTCACTTATCTTTCAATAGTTGTCGGCGAGCTATTTCCCAAAAGGATTGGTATGGCTGCAGCCAATATGGTATCAAAAACTGTGGCTCGTCCAATGTACATTCTGTCTGTAATTGCTATGCCGGCGGTGTGGCTACTTTCCGTGTCCACTTCTTTTCTTGTAAAAGCATTCGGGATTAAAAGCCATGACAACAATGTGACAGAGGAAGAAATCAAATCCCTTATTCAAGATGGCACGGATGCCGGAGAAGTAAAAAAAGTGGAACAGGATATCATGGAGCGTGTTCTTGTGCTCGGAGATCTTCGTGTTTCTTCAATAATGACACCTAAAGTGGAGGTTGCATCAATGCATATCGACATGACCAGAGAAGAGATCAGACAACAGCTTTCTCAGGAACTTCATAATTCATACCCTGTATATTGTAATTTATCGCGAAACAGTGTATGCGGGGTCGTATCTTTGAAACAATTGATTCTATGTCTTGACTCTCCTGATTTCTCACTCAGAAGCACTGTAGTCGAACCGGAATATTTTCCGGAATCCATGAGTGTATATGACGCTCTCGACAAAATGAAAGATAAAAATGTGCATTTCGCACTTGTTTGTGATGAATTTGGAGAAATGGCAGGAGTGATAACTCCAAGTGACATCCTTGACGGTCTTGTAGGAGCAATGCCGCAGCAGACTCCCGAGCCATCGGTTGTAAAGGGGGATAAAAACAATGAGTGGATAGTTGATGCAAGAATCTTGTTTTATGATTTTCTTAAATATTTTGAACTGGAAGATCTATATGAGCCTGTATCCTATTCCACTCTTGGTGGATTGATTCTTGAAGAACTGAGACATATCCCTGCTCCGGGTGAATCTCTGTTATGGAACAACATTAATTTTGAAATCGTATCAATGGATGGAGCAAAAATCGAGAAAGTGAAGGTGACAATCGCAGGTACAATCTAACACACCGTTCCATGCAAAAAAAATGAACCGCACCACAAGACTGACATACAGGCTTGTGGATGCGGTTCATTAGTTACTATATTTATGAGCTTGTAACCTCAAGATCTGTCATAAATATCCTTTAGCACAAGCCCCGCAAGTGTCATCCCAAAGATAGCTGTTATATGCATTATTGATCCGTTTACCCTCGCTTTTGCCGCATCCCTGTTGCTGTTGAGTGGAAATCCCTTGCAAAATCCTTCCTCTTCACCAAAAGAGGGTATAACTTTGTTCTCAAGCAGTTCCTCACTATAGACACATTGGAATTTTTTTGCGGGACGCCGTTTTAATTTTTTGAATCTTTGGCGTAAGGCTCTCGCAAGCGGACAGCCTGTAACATTCCAAAATTCAGCGACACGTATCTTTGTCGGATCAATCTTCAATGCAGCCCCCATTGATGAAAAAAACTTTGCCTTTGTCCGCGTGGCATTTTCTATCAGAAGCACCTTGTCTTTTAAAGAATCGATAGCATCGATTATATAGTCATATTCTTCAAGCCGGAACCTTTCTGCCGTATCTTCGCAATACACCTCACGGATGGCTTCAATTTCTGCATCAGGAAGAATTGATAAAAGTATTTTTTTTAAAGCCTCGACTTTCACCTCTCCTATCGAGTCGACAGTTGCCATACGCTGACGGTTGATATTACTCACACATACCTCATCACTATCTACAATAGTAATATGGCGGACTCCCGAGCGTACAAGACTCTCGGCACACCACGAGCCGACACCCCCCACCCCGAAGATTATCACTTTGGTATCTTTAACCTTTGCCATCGATTCATCTCCAAACAAAAGGTTTGCCCTACTTAATATAGCTTCTTCCAATATCATAATTTAAAAATACAAGAAAGACCGGAGCTGGCTCCGGTCTTTTCAATATAGTCATTTAATTACAACTTTTCGGATATTTTGACCGCATTTCACTATATATATACCCCTGCCGCCGGGAGACAATCGCTGCACATCTCCGGTATATCTGCATGATGCCATACATTGTCCTGACGCAGAATATACATTTATCAGTTCATTTTCGACAGCTCCTGAAACAACAATCTCCGAACCTTCTACCGAAACAGCAAACCGGGTGCTTTCGATATTCTTGACATCTGATTCCCCGATTACAATTGTGACCGTATGAGGAGCCGTGTCCGTATAAAGCTGATCCCAATCCATGTTTTCTGTTCTGTATACAGGAACAAGTGTATAGGTGCCCTGTGGTAGTGTGTAATAAAGTTCAGCCGAAGTCTTGAATGTATAATTTCTTTTTAACTGATTCTTTCCCCACTCCATATACATATTGCCACGCACATATCCATCGAGCGATAAATCACCGGAGACAGATTCCATGATCCCGACATCATTCCCATCCGAATCGACCACCTTTATGCCAAGCGAGTAAGTGTGCGGGAAAAGACTGTCATTTGTAAGCCATCCGGGGAATTTGAACGACATTTGTCCGTCAATATCAGGAAGAGAAGACATAGCAAATGATCCTTCAAGAACATACAATAAAGCAATTTCCTGATTACCGGCTTGTGGCGGTTGAATCCCGATTACTGCATCTTGATAATAATCATATCCTCCCTCATATGAACCGGTACCCTGTTCATATGTGTTACGGGCAGAGAGTGAGAAACATCCCTCTTACAAGCCGCCCCCGCCCCAGGTGATATGAACCAGCCCCTGTCCAGCGGAGCCGGGACGGATGAAGGAATGGCCGCCGGGAGCGATGGG
>JAIDJJ010000440.1 GCA_029052265.1 Muribaculaceae bacterium | reverse complement strand
GCTTCAGATACAACAAATAATGAGAACTGCGGACGTTTGTTACGCGACGGAAATCCATGTGACAACCACGACAACAATTGCAGATAACCTCTTCTGAAATGATTAGTAAGGTAAAACTGCTATGCGCAGCATGCTTTATTGGTTTGGTCTCCTGTGTGGGACCAAACCAAGACTCTCTGCCTCACAAGGGATCAAAAAAAATATCAGCCTATATCTCAGAGTTGGATTCCATAGATATTGATGCAATCGATACCAGCACCAGAGGGAATCTTCTCCTATCGGGAGATACTCTCTATTTTGCCGATATGCGTTATTGCACTCTCCATAAATATGACCTCGCCGGTAAGTATTTAGGGAAGAAACTCGGAGAGGGGAACGGACCTGACGAACTTCCAAGCTTACTTTATGCAAGCCCTCTTTCAGGATGCAACGATAGCATTGTCATCATCGACAGCTCTATAAGGATGTATTTATATAACAATCCTAAAGATTCTTTGATCAGCCTTGGCAATATGGACTTTGGCTGGGGCTCCGATTCTGATGGATATGATTCTCCAGGAGTGTACAATATCATGGAAATGACAGACTTCGGTATCACATTCACAAAAATGGATGATGGAAAGATAGTTTTCCCGATATCGATAATCAGAAGATTCGTTGGAGACGAGATTGACAAGGAACGATATGAGAAAGGTCACACATTTGGAATGCTTGACCCTACAAGCATGAAGGTGGTGAAAGTGTTTGGAAAGTTCGCCCCCTTTATGCTTGAGAACCCCACTCCCGGATTTGAATTTTTCGATTATGCATATAATGATGCTGATCACAAATATTACATCTCTTTTGCCACCGACCCTAAACTATATTGCATGAATGAATCCGGAGAGATGGAATACAGTTTCGGTGAGGATTGTCAAGATGTTAAACGCACATATACTGTAGGTTACAATGATCCATATGATACTTTCAAAGAAGACATAAAGGATGGTCAGATCGGTTGCAACACGGGGGTCGTTTATGTTAAAGACAAGAATCTTGTTTTGAGGACGACACTGTTGGATTTCGCTTCAGGGAGAGTTGCTCTTCAGGCATACCGCGATAACGATTTGATATTTGAAAAAGAGATGCCACCCTATTTCAAATTATTGGGCTATGCCAATGGCTATTTTATCGGCTGCCGTTTCCTTCCTGTGGAAATAGATGATAATAATGTGGCTTTCCGAATTTATAAATTCAATATCCACGCATAAATTAATAGGACTTAAAACGTGAGGGAGCGTACCGCATGTATATAACATGCGGTTTTCGCCCCTCCCATTGTTTCCTGAGTCTACTAAACTACAATAAGGCAACCGTCATCAGAAATAGATGTTTTACTTCTAAGGCAGTAATGGTTCAATGAGATAGGGGCACGTGGGGGGGGCCCGCCGCCCCCGGGAACAATAACAATGGCAAAATATAGGGCACCAAAAAAATGTATTAAAAAGAGGTAGTGGTCGAAAACAAGGACCCAAAAACCACGGGGTTTTAAACA
>JAIDJJ010000044.1 GCA_029052265.1 Muribaculaceae bacterium | reverse complement strand
AATGCTGCATGAGAAAACGGATGAGAAAGAAATAACCTGAGATCCTTATGATAGAACGATGCGCCTTCACCGGTTGACCGGCGATTGCGGTAAAGAGCCTTGAAATGTCGCACAAACGGCACCACGGAAGTAAGCCGCAACGGATACCCCATGGTAAGATTCACATTACCCATCCCTTCCGGCAAAGAATAAAGCATTGGCAGCAAAAGATTTTCGTCAGGGAGAACCACCGCTACCTTCGCTTCTGATATCTCTGTTGCAGTAAGACGCTGACGCATCTCCGCCAACAGGCTCCCGGCAATCTTTACCTGTGCTGAATTTGAGGGGGCTGCCACCACTCGCAGACGGGGAAAAGTTTTGGTCTCGCTTTGCGACAATGCGGGTGTCGCCCAATCCGGCGATGGAAAGGTCTTGATATTAGTTTTAACGAATCTTGAGGCGGAATTGATACCCTGAGACAGCACCGGACCGGTGGCATCCCAGAAAAAATCACAAAACGCATCATATCCCGGGTATCCATCAAAATCGCGCATTTCCATAAACATCCCCATTTCTGAGGCACTTAACGCATTAAAACCCACAGCAACCACTTTCTTATAGGGCAAAGCCGCTCTTCCGCAAGCTCTCAATTTCTCGACAGCAAGCCGGTAGGATCCTCCGGAAGCGGCAAGACCTTTTTCAGACAGTTTTCTGTTTAGCGATTCATAAAGTGGAGCCATGCTACGCCAAAGATAGAGGAAACGTTTTTTCACTTCTGACAATTTGTCGTCATCAGTATCAAAATTTTTCCAAAATCCTGAAGAAACAGCTGTATCCGACCTGCCGAAATATTCCGCCATCACCTCCCGCTGCTCGGCAGTGAGAAAATTTGATGTAATCTCCCTGTAGTCCTTTACATTTTTGAAAATGGAGTCTGCATCTACAAGGTATTGATCCACTTCATTAAAATCTGAAATGACAGTTTCACCCCAGCCCCGGAAGTCATCGAAATCAGAAAGATCTTCTCCTGTATCCTCGCTCATCGCCGGCATACCGCGTAGCTCCCGGTAACTTTGGTAGAGCATAAAAATCAAATCAAGCCTTGACCCCACCACCCTGCCGGAAAGGTCTGACACAAGTTCTGTAATGGTCTTCACTTCGGGAGCGAGAATAAGGTGCCTGCCACACTCCTCCTTTAAATATTTGAGAAAGAACGTTCCGCTGCGCTTGTTGGGAAACAGGAAACACATCTCTGACAGGTCGGGATAGCGAGAAGCGTATCCCCTTGCTATTGATTTCAAAAACGGTATCATCATTCAAAATTAGTAAAAAATCCTTAATGCCGCAAGATTTTCGAAAGCCTCCCTAAAAAAACCTATCAAATATGACTACATATCTTTCAATCTTTATCCAAAAATTGTTTTCTCTTGCATGATTCAAACTTTATGGGTATTTTTGCACAACAAAAAACGATCATGAAATTTTCCGATATCGCCGGACATAATGAAATCATTCAGGCTTTGAGAGGCATGGCAGACGCGGGGAGAATCCCCCACGCTATTCTTTTGTCGGGAATATCCGGCATAGGTAAATTCCGCCTTGCCCGGGCATACGCCCAATATATACATTGCCGTAACCATATCAATGGTGACTCGTGCGGGGTCTGCCCTTCTTGCCTGCAACATCAGAATCTTAACAATCCTGACCTTCATTTCATTTATCCTGTGGTAAAACGTGACGGAATTTCAATATCGAAAGATATTATCGACCGCTGGAAAGAGATGCTTTCTGACTGGAGCTATATGCCTCCGGAAAAATGGAATGAGATAATGCAGGCAGGAAACTCCCAACCGGCAATATATGTCAATGAAAGTGAAGATCTGATCGCCAGGGCATCGTTATCGGCATATCAGGAGAATTTCAAGATTTTTATGATGTGGCTTCCTGAAAGGATGCGTCCTGAAGCCGCCAACAAACTCTTGAAACTTATTGAGGAGCCTTACGACGACACTCTTTTTATTCTTGTCAGCAATGACGATTCAAAAGTGCTTCCCACCATATTTTCCCGCACACAACGCTTTCATCTGCTGCCATTGTCGGCAGACGACATATGCAGCCACCTTACTGCCAATCACGGGGTAGCCGCACACATTGCTGCCGCTGCATCGAAAATCGCAGAAGGAAGCATGGGAAAAGCCGAGGAACTTGCCTGTCATCCTGATGAAATTCTTGAATTTTCCGCACTGTTCAAAGAAACTATGAGAATGGCTTACGGTTTGAAGGCAAGCAGACTGAAAACAATTTCTGAACAGACAGCCGGAATGGGCAGGGAAAAACTTCTGCGTTTCCTGAGATATTGCGGACGTATGGTAAGGGAAAACTTTATCTACAATCTGAAGTTGCCGCAAATATCAATGCTGACTCCCGAAGAAGAGGAATTCAGTGTGAAGTTCGCACCTTTCATTCACGAAGGAAACGTGGAAAAACTTAGCGACGATATCTCCAAAGCGGCAGCCGACATTGAAAGAAACGCCAACCCGAAAATCGTCATGTTTGACCTCTTGCTCCTTATATCCCAGGGTGTAAGGACTCCTAAACCGGCAAGACTACCCATATGACAATAACCAAGCAACTATAAGACAAACAATATTTTAATTCTGAATTTATTATGAAGCCTACGCTTTTTATTCTCGCTGCCGGAATGGGCAGCCGCTATGGAGGACTGAAACAACTTGACGGACTCGGTCCAAGTGGCGAGACTATCATGGACTACTCTGTATATGACGCGCTACGTGCCGGCTTCGGCAAAATTGTTTTTGTAATACGCCATGACTTCGAACAGGAATTCCGTGAAAAGGTTATTTCAAATATGAAGGGCCCATACCCGTGGAAGTAGTTTTCCAGGGCCTCAATGACATTCCCGGCGG
>JAIDJJ010000439.1 GCA_029052265.1 Muribaculaceae bacterium | reverse complement strand
TACTGCCTTTATAAAGACAGGATATTCGTCCATGGCAATCTTCCGTTTGTAAACCGATGCGCCTTTCAGCATTGTTCCGGTAGCTTCCTCATACCATTCGCCATCCGGAAGCCACACTTTGATAGTTGAAAACCCGTTTTCTGCAGGCGACGCCACAGGAGCTACAATCATATTGTCGCCAAACATATATTGACCGTCAAATTCATATGCTTCCTCTTTGTCGGGATAATCATAATACATCGGTCGGCAGATAGAGACCCCGGTGTCGTATGCCTTGCGCGACATGGTGTATATGTAAGGTACGATACGATATCTGTGTTTTACTGCGTCGCGTATCAATCCTAAGGTCTCACGGTCGAATATCCAAGGCTCTTTGTTCAACGGCACTTTCTTGTCGGCGTGAGTGCGCATGATAGGACTGTATACCCCAAATTGGAAAAACCTTGTGTATAGTTCAGGGTCCATGACAGAATCTGTCGGCAATTGACGGAAGCCACCGAGGTCATGTCCCCAATAGCCGTATCCGACATTTGAAGCCGTGCTTGTGAAATAGGGCATATACTTAAGGGTTTCCCAGGTAGTGTAGCTGTCACCTGAAAATCCGATCTGGTAACGGTGGTTGCCAAGACCTCCCCATCGGTGAAAAATCATAGGTCTTACATTTTCAGTGTTTTTCATTTTATTGTAAAAAGTATGATTGATCCACCATGTATTACTTAGGGAGTCTATTTTCGAATCATACAGAGCCTGTTGCCAGTCAATCCACCAGAAACTTACCCCTTCTTTTGTCATAGGGTCCAGAATGTTTTTAAACATGCTGTTTATGAAGCGTCGGTCGGATGAAACCCATGGCACTGCCTTTTTGCTCTCAGGGTCTATCCCGTTTTCACGTGCCACCTGCGGATATGCCTCCTCATAATATTTCACTCCCGATGCTGGATGGAGGTTAAGAGTGACCTTCAGGTCTTTGTCGCGTAGAAAATTCAGGAATTTTGCAGGTTCCGGGAACAGGCGCCGGTTCCATGTCCAACCTGTCCAACCTCCGTGTCCTTCATCGGTGTAATGCCAGTCCATGTCAATCACGAGCACTTCCACAGGGATGTCATATGTCTCGAAATTATTCACAAGTTCCCTGATTTCATGATCGG
>JAIDJJ010000438.1 GCA_029052265.1 Muribaculaceae bacterium | reverse complement strand
TCACAAGACCTGATCTGAGTTTAGGTTCAAACCATGTGGTTTTGGGAGGCATGATGTTACCGCTGTCAGCGATATTTATAAGCTGGTCCATAGTGACAGGATACAAAGCAAGCGCCATCTTCATCTCGCCACTGTCAACTCTTCTCTTAAGCTCTCCAAGTCCCCGGATTCCTCCTACAAAATCTATACGTTTGTCACTACGCAGGTCTGTGATGCCAAGGATATCTCGCAAAATCAGATTTGAAGAAACCGTAACATCAAGCACCCCGATAGGATCATTGTCGTCATACGTACCTGGCTTGGCTGTCAATGAATACCATTTCCCGCCTATATAAAGAGAGAAGTTGTGAAGTCCTGACGGAGAATAAGTATCCTCACCTTTCTCCTCAACATCAAAATTCTCTTTCAATTTATTGATAAACTCCCCTTCTGAATTGCCGTTAAGATCCTTAACTACACGGTTGTAGTCAATGATACGCAAATGAGAAGCAGGGAATGCCACAGCAAGGAAATAATTATATTCCTCATCTCCCTTGTGATCCGGATTATTTTTTGCCTTCTCCGCACCTACAAGAGCTGCCGCTGCCGACCGGTGGTGTCCGTCAGCTATATAAAGATTGGGAATTTTTTCAAATTCTTCTGTCACTTTTGCTATTGTAGCATCGTCATCTATAACCCAGAGCGTATGTCCGAAACCATCGGGCGCCACGAAATCATACTCAGGCTCATTAGCTGTCACTTCACGGATGATCTGTTCAAGAGCATCATTGTCAGGGAAAGCAAAAAATACCGGCTCTATGTTGGCATTATTCACACGCACGTGCTTCATCCGGTCTTCCTCTTTATCCCGGCGGGTAAGTTCATGCTTCTTTATTCTTCCCTCCATATAATCATTCACCCATGCACCAACCACAAAACCGTATTGGGTTCTGCCTTCCATAGTCTGCGCATAAATGTAATAATTCTCCTTGCCATCCTGGACGAGCCAACCTTCTTGCTGGAATTTTTTGAAATTCTCAACTGCCTTGTCATACACCTTCGGATCATGTTCGTCTGTCCCGGGCTCAAAATCGATTTCAGGCTTGATGATATGATACAGTGATTTGGGATTTCCCTCAGCCTCCGTGCGAGCCTCTTCACTGTTAAGCACGTCATACGGACGTGATACAACTTCTTCAACAAGTTCTTTGGGCGGACGCACTCCGCGGAAAGGTTTTACTTTTGCCATGGTTAAATTTAAGATTAATTATAGATATTTATTTTTTGTGTTTTTATTATGTAACGCAAGGAATCGTCGTCTATTTTATAATTTATGATCTCCTGCCCCCTTTTTCTTACATTTTTCACATATCCCATAAATACATGTTGAAAAATAAGCGGGTGTAAATTTTGGAAATTCCATCCGGGCAAGAGTTCCGTCGATCTCTTCAAGGTCAACTTCCCGGATTTCTCCACATTCTGTACACACGAGATGGCTGTGGGTCTGCCCCGCTCGTTCATATCGTGCCTGATGTGTATCAAATAAAAGACGGCGTATTATTCCGGCTGAACACAAAAGTTCAAGTGTGCTGTAAATCGTCGCACGACTTACATGATACCCTTTTTCTTCCATCTGTCGGTAGAGACTGTCCACATCAAAGTGCCCCTTATGATAAAGTGCACTCTGAAGTATTTCAAAACGCTCCGGCGTTTTTCGCAGACGGTTTTCGGTCAGAAAGATTGTAAACCTTTCCACCTCTGTATTATTTGAAAGGGGCATATGCATATTTTACCGGTATATGGGACTTATCCCGACCACAAAATTATACACATAGAGGCAGAAATGCAAATTTCCGCCTCAAAATACCTATCTATGATTACTTGACACGTCCTCATTTACAAAAAAGTGTTAATGCCCAGTTTCAGCATTAACACTTTTTTATAAATGAGGATGGCTTAGAGCGCGTTCCTTAAAATTTCGAGGCCGTAGGGGCGGCGATTTTGGTGAAGATTTTGAAAGTTGAAGAGGGCGCGATGCGGGCATCGCAACCGATGAAATCTTTCAAAATATGCCCAAAAGCGCCG
>JAIDJJ010000437.1 GCA_029052265.1 Muribaculaceae bacterium | reverse complement strand
TTTTTGCTAGTTTGTCTTCACAATAATTAGTAATTGTTGTGTCGGGTATGTTTAATCCAATTTTTGAAGCTAACATCAATACAAATGGTTTATTTAATCTAATATGGTTGGGATTAGTAAGCCAACTGATATCTGAATGGGATAATGCTATAAATTCCAATAATTTTTTAATTTGTTTTACCATTTTTGAATGTTCCGCATGTCCGAGATCATTATGAGGGAAATTTTTGTGCCATAAAGATTCTCTGACAAAATAAAACTTCCTGAACCATGCTGCATGGATTTCATCTGAGGGGATTTGTGATTCAGCTATCTTCCAATGGAATTTCCCATTGGAAGATAGCTCAATCTTGATTTTTTGATCAATTAAATCTTCTGCATTTATCCGAATATATTCATGATTAAATGCATCCAACCAATCGATCACTAAATCAGTGCTATAATCTCCAGAAGAAGATAATAAAAGAATCATAAGAATATCCGTAAACTGTTTTTATAATGGAGATTTACTTTCCACCGTTTCCTCCAGTTCCACCCGCACCCGGATCAACTTGATCATCCGAGTCATCTTCGTCTGAATCATCTCCGTCATTCCCATCGCCTTTATTTCCGGGAGTGACAGTGAGGGTTGGGAGAAGGATGTCTTCCCCGCCAAGCACTCTTGACAGCATAAATGGCGTCAAGCTGTTTTCTTCTTTTAAAGGTTCTAAATTCATATAAATAAAATATTTGTTTAGTTTAGGATATGCACTATTGCGTATCCTGATGTTTTTAGAAAGAGATATATCCAGAAAGCAGATAGTTTTTGAATCGGAATATTAATTGATATTCTCCTTTTAGAGAAAAAATCATATCAATGAAATCTTTCTGATCTATAAACGATGCTATACAGGTATTTTGATTCCAGATTTCAAATGATGAAATTTCTGAAATATCAAAGTAATTTGGCAAAGAGATACCTGAATCATCACTAATTGAGCAAACAATCGGTTGTTGAGGCATACGCTCTCCACGATTATGTTTGTCCCGTTCATCGTCAGATGTGTTGTCGTCATCTGTATCTGATTGATGTAAGTAAATCTCAATTAGATCTTCTGAGCATTCTATCGTTGCCCCTTGTGCATGCAATGGGTGGTAGATGCATAAGGAGAGAATAGAAAAGATTAGAAATGAAGCAAACTTGTGTGTCATAAATAAATTTTTATGGCAGTAAAGTTAGTGAGTTTAAAGAGCGAGGACAAATAAAATTGAGCGGAAAATGAGCGGAACTATCCAATATCAGGGAATATAGACAATTTCCGCTCATTTACGCTCGAAATCAGAATCCTTAAAGAAGCCGGATAATCTGTTCTAAAATCCCCATCTCTACCTTGCTGCCAAACAATTTTTTGGAAAGGGTTTCTTTTCTTTGGGAAATTGCCCCTTTTGTACGTCCGAATATGATAGACATTTGAGAATGGGAGATGCCACACTTGATAAGCAAAGCAGTTTGAAGATCTTTTGTTTTTAGTTTGCCGCCGGTAAGAATATTCAATCTCTCTATAAACATAGGAGCTGCGAGAGAGATACATCTTTTTAGATCTAACCAAAATTCAGAATCTTCATCAACGGCTTGTTTTAGTCGTATAAATTCTTTCAGTTTATAGTACTCGTCAGAATTTTTTATTATATCAGGAACCGGAATAAGCATTCCGGGAACATAGAGCGCGAGCATTTCCGACCTAAGCTTATCCTGTATATCATTTAACAAGTTTCTTTGCTTTATATTGGTAGATATGAGTTGATTCTCAATGTCAAGGAGATTATCTGGTTGCGTTAAAGTTCCCTGATTCGGATTAGAATGCTGCTTCTCTGAATTTTTATTTGATTCAGAGGTGTTTGGCTCCGGCAATGAACCCGCCGTATTCACTGCCGATTCAGAAGAATCGGACAGATATTTTTGAATTACTGACTTATGGAAAGCCAAAGATAGCTTAAGATCTTTAATAATCAAAAGAACCTTGAACAGCATGATCTGTTGCATCTTAATTTTGAACTTAAGGATTAGAATCGTTATACCTGCCACTACAATCAACACTGATAGTGCCACAACCAAATATTTGAGTATTACATTATCGTGTTCCGTTTCGTTGCGCATTTGTACATGCGTATCGTAATTGAATTGAGTATATTGGATGATGGCAGCTTCCTTTTCTCTGTTGTTATAATAACTTTCTAATGCGATTCGGTATTTGTTATAATAAAATTGAAGTGAATCTCGAGGTATCAGTTTCTCGAGAGGAGTTAAAAGAAGTAGCTTGTATCCGGTTTTTTGATTAAGAGTATCATCGCTGTTGATCAATTCCTTTGAATAAATATAGGCAGTGTCAAGAATGTTAGCTTTAAGGTAAATTTCGGCTGCATACGACAGTGCGAAAGGTCTGGCTTCTTCCCATATACTGTCAGGAGAATGGCGTATTAGAGAAAGAGCAGTTGAAATATTACCCTTATGTAGATTTATAGCTGCAAGATAGACTCGTATTGAGGCACGGTGTTCTGTCGGAAATCCCGTAGCGATTTTTTCAGCTTCCTTTATATGCCATTCGGCACTGTCATATTGTTCAAGATGAATAAAAGAATCGCATATGAGTTGATGATTGAATGAAAGATTTACAGAATCTCTTCTCGTTTCATTAATTTTGATCACATCCCGTATAATCGGGAGTGATTTTTCATACAATCTGATATCTGATAAGAAGCGCCCTGTCTGGCTTAAGACATGACTTCTGAGATGGGGATACGGGGTGTCTTCAGGAAGTAGGTCCAAAGCTTTCTGGAAATATATGAAAGCAGTTTTTTTATCGCCTTTGTCACTGTATACACGTCCGGCATAATAGAGGCTTTCAATATATAAGGGATTATCTTTAAAAAAAGAGTAATAATTGACAACAGACTTAATTAAACTGTCGCTTTTATGTGGAATATAAGCTTTGTCGGATGCCTTTATTAACAAAAAATCATAATAATGCCTGTTTTCAATGTCAAGGGTTGCGCGGTTGATTTTCTCAAGAGAATCAATAGCAACCAGAGGGTTACTCTCTATGAGATCGCTCACTCTCTCAAGTTGTGGATTATGGTGTCTGTCAATACAGGAAGATAAAAATATGGAAATAGAAATTATTATCAGATAACCAATATAATACATGAAAGAAGAGATTTGATAATGTTTTCTTAGTTTTGGAGTAAAGTGAGCGGGAGGAGGATTTCAGTACCGAGATGCATCAGAGGATCGATTATGGATAGGTGGGGGGATATTTGAAAGGCAAGTTCTGAGGCACGTTCATGTATGGTATCCGGATGTATGTCGACAGTGGAATCAGAACAGAGATATGCCATGATGTCAGGATCGGTTTGCCGTGAATTGTGTTGAAGGTTTTGCTCCGGAATGGAGAGGAATCCGGAGATGGCTTTGTGGAGCGACATATTGAAGGCAGCGAGGGATTTTGTGGTGTTGGAATATACTTCGCTGATTATCGGGAATAAGTGTTGGAAATAAGGGGTACGTCCATATGCTGCTTCGATGGCACCAAGATGCACATGGCGCCAGTTGCCATGGTCAGACAATTGCGCGGAGGGGATGAAAGATGTCCGTTTTAAACGTGCCGCCCCACCCTCGATAGCCATCGAGAGAATAATTTCATTGCCGTTCCCAATAATCCGGCAACGGGCATAGTCCTTACCGGTTATGCCCGTTGCAATATTCGCCGCTGCAATAGATTCCGCCTCCGGCAATCCTTTGCAACGTGCCCGCAACCATGCTGCATACCATTCTGCAGAAGGAGCGAAAGGAATGATTGTCATTGTGATTTTTGAGTTGTATGAACCCTTAAATTATTAAAACTTGGAGCTGTCGGGATTGGCATCCCGGAGTATACGGTTCCAGCGGATCTTGCCGTCGAAGAGTCCTTTCTCCTCGTCAAACGATACGATTACAAACATCGGGGAGCCTACTATGTGATCTTCCGGAACAAACCCCCAGTAACGGGAATCAGCCGAACGGTCGCGGTTGTCGCCCATCATCCAATAGTAGTCGAGTTTGAAAGTATAATATTCGGTTTCTTCGCCGTTAATGAATATTTTACCGTCTTTCACTTTCAGGTCGTTGCCCTCATATACACTTATGGCACGCTCATAGATGGGGAGATTGTTGAGGGTGAGATGCAGTGTCGCCCCTCTTTCCGGGATCCACAATTCACCCATGTCAGGTCTTGTCCAGCCATAATCAGCACCGAGCGGGAACATTCCCGAAAGGTCGTAAAATCCAGAGTCGCTTTCCTTGCGGAGAGGACCGGAAACTTCTTCCCATTTCTCGACGGCAGCTTTCATCTCTTTTGTGAGAGGCACATCATAATAGCTGAATCCGGCTATGTCGTTTCTTGCGGGAGCATTCCCGTGATCGTCCATCCTCACCCCTATTGACGACCATTTGTCGTCTGAGATAGGTCCGTTTACAGGGATTATGTAGTTGTACTGCACATTTTCAGGCTCGGGTATCACCTCTCCGTTGATAAATATTGAGTCGTTTCTGATGAGCAGCCTTTCCCCCGGCAACCCGATGGCACGCTTCACATAGTTTTCCCGGCGGTCTACCGGACGCCAGACAATCTCACCGAATACCTGCGGATTCATTTCCATGTATTCCCGAGGATTCTCAATGCCGTTTCGCTTCAGGTCATGGGAGATCTGATAATAATCAGGATTCTGGATTTTCAGTGCCACGGTGTCGCCCTGAGGATAGTTGAACACCACAATGTCACCGCGCTTTATTTCACGGATTCCGGGTAGACGGTGATATTCGAGCTGAGGATTTTCAAGATAACTTTTAGTATTTATGACGGGCATGGTGTGTTGAGCGAGAGGGAAATGTAGCGGAGTCTGCGGCACCCTCGGACCGTATATGGTCTTGTTTACCCACAGGTAATCACCCACAAGAAGAGATTTTTCAAGACTTGATGAAGGGATCTTGTAATTCTGCCCGATGAAAGCGAATATCATGTAGACCAGCACCAGTGCGTAAACAATAGCATCCACCCATCCCATCACAGTACGGACAGGACCGTTGGTCTTTTTCCACCATGTCCAGGGGATATATGCGGTGATATAAATATCGAGGAGCAGAAGCCATATAAGACCGAGCCATGGATTTCCCATCCATATCACCCAAAGGAAAAAAAGCAGCGACACGATACCGAATCGTATCCAGCGGGTGGTTTTAGTGCGGCGTATCCTTTCGCGGAGAGACATTATCCCCTTTTCTGTGGGGTGTGCTCCGTTGCCGGAGCCTTTTGACGGGTTATGTAGGTCGGTCATTATAAAAAACAGTAAAAGATTGTCAGCAAATTAATATTTTGGAAGGATACCTGACCAGGCATCCTTCCGGAATTAAAAAAATTACACAAACAGACCGGTTGTCGCGGTCACGTCAGAGAGCATGTCAGCCATAGTGAAGAAACCGTTCCTCCCCTTTAGCCATTCGGCAGCCTTGACAGCTCCGAGCGCGAATCCGGTTCTGTTTTTGGCTTCATGTCGCAGCGTTATGGTGTCTACCTCCGAATCCCAGGAAATAATATGGGTTCCCGGCACCTCCCCTTCCCTGACATGCTGTATCGGGAGGGCATGGGGATCCGGTTTCTTCCCGGGTTCCGGTTCTTCCCATCGGGAGATCCTGTCGACCTCAGCCACGAGCTCATCGGCGAGGGTGATTGCAGTGCCGGAGGGGTGATCGAGCTTGTGTATATGGTGTATCTCTGTCATAGAAGGGGTATATTCGGGAAAACCGTTCATCACCTTCGCGACATATCTGTTGAAAGCCATGAAGAGGTTGACTCCGATAGAGAAATTAGACGCCCATAGCATTGACCCTTCCCCTTTGAGACAGATGTCTTTAATGTCGGGCAGGGAATCAGTCCAGCCGGTTGTGCCCACTACAACAGGGACCTTGGCAGCGAACGATGCGAGAATGTTTGCCACGGCAGTGCCGGGAGTTGTAAATTCGATAGCCACGTCCGCACTTTTAAATTCCGGGGTGTTGAAGTCACCGGAATTATCGGCATCGATTATGCACACGATCTTATGACCTCGCTCTTTTGCAATGGTTTCTATGAGATGGCCCATTTTGCCATATCCTATGATAGCTATTTTCATTAGACGAAATTGTTTTGTGTCCGGGCACATCCGTGCTGACGGAAGATTTATTAATTAATAAACGATGAAAAACTGCATTTATGATTGAACGTCCGACAAAGGGGGGATGTTCAGACCCTTTGTGGGAAGGGGTCTCAGAGCTCGTTCCTTAAAATTTCGGGGTCGTAGGGGTCGCAGCCTTGGAGTGGATTTTGTCACTTGCTGAAAGGAGCATACCGAGGTATGTGACTGAAAGCAAGGGGCAAAATACGCCCAAGGATGCGAGACGCAGGTAACTTTATATTACTAAAGGATAATGTTTTATGTTAAAATGCCGTTTATGATTATAGCGATGATTATTATTTATTTACAAATTATACTTC
>JAIDJJ010000436.1 GCA_029052265.1 Muribaculaceae bacterium | reverse complement strand
GCACAAGACATAATTTAAAAAAACTACTCTACTATAAGTAATGGCCGCAATAATTCTTTAATTCTTTCTTCCCGAGTAAGAGTTCCTCCATTATTGGGAACTGGAATACCGTAAAATCTCCGATCCTGTTTGAGCGCATCTGGATTAAAGAAATTCAATTTGTCGTATGAAAAAATTTCCTGCGCCAGTATATTATGTTCATTGTCACATAATGACATTCCGGATTCTTCTAATTCCGAAGACATTATCAATGACGATACTTTTATAATCTTATAAAATATTTCTCCTGATATCGCTTGAATGATAGACAACAAATAGTCTTCTTCCTGACCTATATTAATATTCTTTAGCTGGGATTCTTTTCTGAATGAACCTTTTTCATTCAAGACAATATCAGAAATCATACACATAGGCAGCTTGACCACCTTACTATCCTCAAAAGATAATATCATGACTCCTTTCAATTGCTGTTCCTTAACGGCTAGGGCTGCACCACAATTCTGATCAGCCTCCCAATAATGGTCTTTTTCAGAACGTGTAAAGGAATTATCATTCCAAATATAAAGGTAATAGCTTGGTGTGATATAATGCATCTCATAGTTGTGGAGTACATTATGCATATTCTTTCCAATTCTAACTTTATTATCAGGCAATACATCAACTTGATTGCCTGACAACAAAGTGGCATGACTATTGATTTCTGTCGATATGACTTCCGCATTTACAAGAACCTTTCCCTGATCCTCACTCAAAATGGGGGAGGGGCTTTCTTCTTTTTTTATTTCTACATCTTCGGTCTCCTCATTTTCGACTCCCCAAAGCTTCATCAGTAAGTGATAGTTATGACTACGATTTTTGATAAATTCCTCTCGTTCTTTTTCCAAACGTGGTTTGGTGGTAGAACTTGAACGAACATATATCATACCATCCAGTTCCACCGGCAATTCGACCGGAAGCACTTTTAACTCTATTACTCCTTTTCTTGCCTCAGGATCAATTGATATCTCGCAATGGTCTTTCGCATGCGGAGGGAGTTTTCTGTCAAGATTATTTTGAAGCTCCACAACAAGTCCGTCAAGAGTCGCCTTCTTTCCGTTAGCTCTCATGTATGCCAGGTCATCATCCAACCCGGTCTCATAACCTGCGTCATTGACTCCTATAAAAAGC
>JAIDJJ010000435.1 GCA_029052265.1 Muribaculaceae bacterium | reverse complement strand
CGGCTTGCCATTAACGGCACCCAGATATTCGTATGACCTTGCCCCCAGTTCAATCTCGGCAAAATCTTTAAGTTTAAGTATGGATCCATCGGGAAGAGCCTTGATCACGAGCTCTTCGAAATCGGTTTCATTCTCATATCGTCCCCTATATTTAAGAGTGTATCTGAATGTGTTTTCAGATTCGGCACCGAGAGTTCCCGTAGGAGATTCGAGGTTCTGTTCGTCAAGCACTTTCCTTATATCAGCAGGCATCAGTTTATATTGCGCCATTTTTCCCGGGTCAAGCCAAATACGCAAGGAATAGTCAGCTCCACGTATGTTGACTTCACCTACGCCCGCTATACGCGAAAGCCGGGGCTCGATATTGATTTTCATATAGTTTGAAAGGAAAGTCTGATCGAATGTCCCTTCTGGGCTATATAGGGCAAGAATTTTGATTTGCGAGGTTTGGCGTTTTCGGACAGTTACACCGCTTCGGGTCACTTCACCCGGCAGCAGACCCTGAGCTGAGGCAAGCCGGTTTTGGACGTTGACCATTGCCATATCTCCGTCAGTGCCTTGACGGAAATAGACCTGAATGTTTGCACTTCCGTTGTTTGAAGCTGAGGAGACCATATAAATCATGTCTTCCACACCATTTATAGCCTCTTCGATAGGAACTATCACACTTTTCTGGACTGTTTCCGCATTGGCACCTGCATAATTTGCGCTGACGCTTACAGTGGGGGGAGCGATTTCAGGAAATTGCTCCACAGGCAGTTTGAATAGAGAGATAAGACCGAGTAAAACTATCGCAATAGAAATGACGCAAGACAGTATCGGTCGGTCGATAAAGGTCTTTATTGTCATTGTTTATTGATGTTTGGATTAATAATCGTTCCTTCTTTGATCAGACCGGCACCTTCCGAGACTATTGTGTCGCCAATTTGCAAACCGTCAGTGACAATATATTCTCGACCGTTGCTGTTGGGCAGCACATGGATTTCTGTGGCGACGGCTTTGTTGTCAATCACTTTATATACAAATATGCGGTCCTGGAGCTCATAGGTGGCACCTTGCGGCACTACCATACAGCCGCTATATTCAGAAGGTATTATGACTGACCCCGTACCTCCATCTCTAAGCAGACGGTCCGGGTTCGGGAATTTCGCCCGATAGCTGATAGCTCCCGTTGAATTGTTGATTGTACCGCTGACAGCGTCGATTCTACCTTTTAGCGGATAAATTTCACCGTTGCTCATTTTGAATTCCACTTCGGGCATCACAGCCAAAGCATTTTTTAATGAGCCATATTGTCTTACCATTTCAAGCATCTGGTTTTCGGCAAGAGAGAAATATGCATAAATGTCTCCGTCATCGCTGACTGTCACGAGAGGCTCTGTAATTGTTGACCTTACCAATGCTCCCACACGATAGGGTATCATACTCGCAACTCCGTTTACAGGCGATTTTACCATAGTGTATGATAAATTTGTGGCAGCCTTTTCAAGTTCGGCTTGCGCGAGTCTTAGTTTTGCCTGAGCTTCCGACAGTTCGTTTTGAGCTGTGTTAAGTTCTAAATCAGATATTACTTTCTCATCATAAAGCTCTTTATTGCTGTCAAGTACGAGTTTGGCTGTTGACACTGATGCTTCGGCACTGTTCACATTCGCAACAGCAATATCGTAGGCTGCTTGAAATTGAGCGGGATCAATTTCAAATAGCACCTGTCCTTTGCGAACTTCGTCACCCTCATGAATACAGATTTTTGTCAGGATACCTTCAACCTGGGGACGTATCTCTACTGTCTGGCAGCCTGTTATTGTTGCTGCATAGTTTGTGCTGAGGGTTTGGTTTGTAGTATCTGTAACTATTGTCGGGTAGCTTACCGGGGCTTTCCCTGTTGCTTTTTTATCGTTGCATGAGCAGACCGTCAATGCAATCGCACCGATGATTATAGGTAATGCTTTATTCATTATGGTAGGTTGTTATAAATCTTTAACCTCCGATTGCGAAAGTTAAATATAGAAGATTAGACCCTAAAAAAGTTAAAGGGTTTAAGAAACTGTTTAAAATTTATTTTGTCTTGTCATTGAGGTCTTTGTCATCA
>JAIDJJ010000434.1 GCA_029052265.1 Muribaculaceae bacterium | reverse complement strand
CTTCTATCTGCTGGGGAGACCGCAACCGTTCAGTTCTTGTACGTGTTCCTCTTGGCTGGACAGGCGAAAACGACATGTGCTCCGCGGCAAATCCTCTTGAAAAAGACCATGGCACCGTGCCCCCTCAGAAGCAGACTGTGGAACTCAGAAGCGCCGACTGTTCTGCCGACATTTATCAGCTTATCGCCGCTATGGTTGTGGCTGCCAGAACAGGTTTCGAAATGGAAAACGCCCTCGGCAGAGCTGAAGACATGTATGTCAGCGTAAACATTCACAATGATGAGAATAAAGAAAAGCTCGCTCAACTCAAGTCTCTTCCCGACAGTTGCGTAGCCTCTGCCAAAGCTCTTGAAGCTCAAAGAGACGTTTTTGAGAAAGGCGGCGTATTCTCTCCGCAGCTCATCGACGGAATTATCAAGAAACTTTCTGCTTTCGACGATGCCAATCTGCGTGACTCTCTTTCCGGAAATCCTGAAGAGATGATGAAAGTGGTGCGTAAATACTGGCACTGCGGTTAATACATTCCCTCATTCACTTATAACTTATATGAAAGACGGAGGCTGTTATGGTCTCCGTCTTTTATATTTAGAGCAATCCCTTAAGGTGCTGCAAGATCCGTGATGAACGGCTTCACAGATTGCCGAGATATATGCATTGTATTTGTTCATTTATTAACTTTGCAAATGAAAACATATAATGCCCTTTAATAAATTATGAAAAGATTTTCCAAAATTGCCTTACGTGTCCTGCTTATATGTTGTGCGGGAAGCTATGCGCCGTACCTGGCAGCCTTACGCCCGGCTCCCCGCGTACACAATGTGAGACACGGGGTGCCTACAGATTCAATAATCCTCAGCGATCCTGCAGTTCTGTCTGATTCATGCTCACAATCCTACTACATGACGGGAACCGGTGGATTATTGTGGAAAAGCAAAGACCTCAAGTTATGGGACGGACCATACGTTGTGGCACATCCCGATTCTTCATCATGGATGGGACCGCATCCTCAGATCTGGGCTGCCGAATTACATGAAAAAAATGGTAAATATTATTATTTCGCAACATTCACGAATCCGGAAATAATTATTGAGACAAACCGGGAAGGAGATATTCCCAGACGCGCATCCCATATCCTATTTTCTGATAATCCTGACGGACCTTATATTCCGGTAGACTCATTCAATTATCTACCGGAAGACAGACCTACTCTTGACGGAACATTCTGGGAAGAAAATGGAAAGCAATATATGGTATTTTGTGGCGAATGGCTCCACAATCAGAACGGGACGATTGAGGCGGTGGAATTGTCAGACGATCTGACTCGACCTATTGGAGAACCCGTTATTCTTTTTCATGCTTCGGATTCTCCGTGGAGCAGAGAGAATCGCAACGGAAAGGTTACTTTCAACAGGGTGACTGACGGCCCGTGGCTTTTCAAGACCGGATCCGGAAGACTTGGCATGATTTGGACTTCCTGGATATTCGGAGATTACACAATGGGGGTGGCTTATTCCGTGAGCGGTTCTATATTCGGACCCTGGATTCAGGAACCGGATCCTATTACACCACCAAATTACGGACACGGAATGATATTCCGCGATCTGACCGGCAGAGATATCCTTTCTGCACATAGCCATTCTGTAGTGAATGGAAAATATTTAAGAAAACCGACTTTTTGGGAAGTAGATCTGTCGGGGAATAAACTTAAGGTTATAAAAAAATTAAGTGCCAACCAAAAATAAATAGATGACTATGAAAGATATAACCGGCGCATACTGGATCAGTATGCGCCGGTTATATCTTTGAGTGTAATAATTATGAGTCAAAAAGTCAGAGTGGAAAACCGATTCTCAAGCAAATCAAATGTAATTACTTTAGAAACCAGGCATTCTCCCGCTCCCGTAATCTGTTTGATCACTTCCGAAGCCTGAATGGAGGCGCATATTGCAGCGGCGGGTCCCACCACCCCTCCTGTTGAGCATGGAAGAAATCCGCCGTCATCTGTATCAGGGAAAAGGTCCCTGAATTTATGACTGCCGGGAAATACTGTCATCACCTGCCCTCTGAATCCGGAAACTCCACCTATACAGCATGGCTTGTCCAATTCTTCACATACAGATTCGATCATATGTTTTGAAGCCGGATTATCGGTGGCATCCAAAATATAATCATATCCCTTGAATAATTTCAATGCCATATTCTTATCGACAAGACTGTTGAAAACTTCGACATTGCAAGATGGGTTTAGCTCCGTCATCCTCTCATGCAACACTTCCGCTTTTGATTTACCCGTCTCTGATGTCTTGAAAAAGAATTGTCTTTGCAGGTTCGACTCATCAATTTTATCAAAATCCGAAATGCCGATATTACCGACACCTGCCCCTGCGAGCTGCATGGCTGACATGGAGCCTAACGCCCCGCAACCTACGATAAAGATCTTGGCATCTTTTAATCTCATCTGTCCTTCGACACCAATCTCCCCTATCGCAATCTGCCGGGAATAGCGTCTCTTTTCTTCCGGAGATAGATTTGGATCTTCCATTGTCAATTCCCTGTAGAAGTCAGTTTTATCGGGTCGGGCAAATCAGCGATATGCACATCCATCTGCGGGAACGGGAATGAAAAGCCATGCTCCGGCAGTTCTTTATAAAACCGTTCGTTCATCTCATAAAACAGCCCCCAATAATTTGACGAGTGCGTCCATGCCCTCACGACGATATTGATACTGCTGTCTGCAAGCTCATCAAGTCCGACAAAAGGAGTGCAGTCTTTTTTGACCGGCAACCCTTCATTGAGTGAAATCTGTTCGCGGAGTTTCTCCTGAATGGCGAGCTGATGACTTTTCCTGCGGCTTCTGAACCGCTTCCACCATCCCTCTTTCTTCACAGGATCTGTTCCGGAAGATGCCTCCCGATCCTTCACTGCCTCTTCAAGCTCATGTTCGCGACGAATCTTCATATCGTCTTCAATATACTGCTTAACCACACGGGGATCAGAATTAAGCATCGAAAGGATTGTCTTCCTTGCCTCTGAATAATCATTTCCATACGACAGACCTATCTTCCAGTCTACCCTTCTGTATTGCTCAAGAGAATAATTATTGATCGAACCTGTCGACAAGCCTCCGTTGGGAATTATTATAGCCTTGTTGTCGGCAGTATTTATTATGGTATGGAATATCTGTATCTCTTTTACAGTTCCGGTGAAGCCTTGGGTTTCTATATAATCCCCCACCTTATACGGTTTCAGTAGAAGAATGAGTACTCCTCCGGCAAAATTCTGAAGCGTCCCGCTCAACGCCATACCTATCGCGACACCTGCTGAAGCAAACAGTGCAAGGAATGAACTCGTCTCGATCCCTATGATGCCGACGACTGTCACTATCAGGATGAAGAAAAGCACTATTTTCACCAAGGAAAGGACAAATGTCGTCAACGATGCGTCGACCTTGCGGTTGACCATTATGGAATATACAAGTCCGTAAATCTTTTTAATTATGAACTTGCCGACATAAAACACTAAAATCGCGATAAACAATTTGAATGCAAATTGCACCATGCCGTTTGCAATACTGCTTATCGCATCGTCAAAACCGAGACCTTTCAATGTCTCGAATGCGGATTTGCCACTGTCAACCTTATCAGGAAGTGGCACTACTGGTAAATCTTCTGTCTGTATCATTGAAATATTTGCTTATATTGCCAAATAAATTACGAAGCCTACTGTATACTGATATAATCTGCCAAGTGATATCAATATCATTTGCCTAATCCCGGATACACCCGGTTATACCAATCAAGAGTATGATAATAAAGGGCTTTCTCTGACGAATCGCCCTCCCAAAAGCGATAACATGATATCCCTGAATAATTTTCCGGGGAAATAGGATTGAAATTGAAATCTTTTTCGGTAGCCGCTTTATATATTATAAACCGCTCCATCGCCTCTTCAAAGCCTCTCACATCCGGAGCCGAAGGGCTGCTTTCTGCCATAAGACGGGTATATTGCCCGAAATCATAGAACGGTCCGAACGAATTTCGCGAATACTTCTGCAAGCCGGCAACAGATGGTACCGTGGCATCAGCATAGGCAGCCCTGCAATATTCAGCCACCCTCTCTATCTCTCCCATATCTGCCACTGCAACTGTCGCAACCCTGTAACTGCTTGCCTGATGTTGGGAATAATAATTGAAGAATTTTTCTGCCGCCCCTTTTAGATCAGGAGTCTCACGCAATATATATGGTATCGTCTGATCGTATGGCATACCGGGAGTATAGACCTCTGTCGGATACCCCACAAAAAAATCGCACTTGTTTCTCAACTGATAGATGGTCTCTATTCCCGACATATAGCACGCGTCAAACCAGATGAAATCAAACATCCCGTCCGGTATGGCTGCCGCGAGTTCATCTATATCAGTCTCGTCATAATAAGACGCATCCTTATCCATATCCCGGTCTGACCCGAAAGAGTATAGTCCGGGGACATTCTCAGCTGTTATATATTCTATGGAAGTTGCATCCCGTTCCGAGGCAACTGACAAGAGAGGATTATTTCCATGCGTGGAAAATGAAGGATCGATTCCCGTACCGTGCGACCAAAGTATCAATCCATAATTCTCGCTTTCCCGCAAATGCCTCACATCTTCAATGACTTCCGATATTCTGACCGGATCTGTGGAATATAAATCTCTTGAATATTCCTTGACCTGCACAAATTCACAGGCTCCGGTGTTGTCTTTTGTCAGTTCAAGAAGCTCGGGATTACCGGTGGGGGTCACCTGATATACCAACATTGACAACCCTGACAGGTCAATATCTTTGGCTGCCTCTATAATCTCGGATTTATCTGACTGCAGATTACTGTAGAGATTATTCGACGCCACCGCATATAGAAGCACCACTCGTTTTATTGACCCTTCCTGACGCGGTTCGTCTTTGTGGCTGACACAGCCCGCGAGTACACACGCCGACGCCAAAAGGCATATGACAGAATGACTGCCAAGACCGGATATTTTCATATTTTACAGATATTTTATGTAATGCCGGACAAGCCGGCGGAAATTATGCAAATGTATGGGTATTGAATGCCAAAATTATAACGTGACGTTACTTGGTTTTAATATCTCATGACAGGTCTCGAACATAATTTTCCCACAAAAATTATGGTTTTGTACATTATTTGCCGGATATTTTTTTAATTTTCACATTTAAATGTTAAATTTGCACCGTAGTGTTAAAATATGGGCTCTTGGAATCAATGCCATTCTGAAGACGATATCATCTTTTTATGGCAATAATTCCGGACACGGGCAAAAAGTTAAACTTATAGGCGTTAAAATTGTTAAATCTATGTAAGATTTATGGAAAAGGTTTAATTGCCTATAAATCCGTAACTGTAGTAAGTATGAAGAAATCAATCATCTGGTTGCTCACAATAGTGATGTCGCTCACATTCGGGGCGTTGCTCTATTTCCAGCTAATGTATCTTGAAAACATGGTGGAAATGAGGGAGGCTCAATTTTCCGAAACCGTCTTGCGTTGCATGGCGTCTACCTCTGCATTTCTTGAAAAAAAGGAAACCATGCATTTCCTGCAGGAAGATGTGTCCATTATTGAAAAAAGCCTGCTTGATGACGCCCCATATGCCGGCAAAGGTGAAAAATTCAGCTATTCTATAAAAAGCCCTGACGGCACTGTCACCAATTACACTTTTGCTGCTGAGGTTGACAATTCCAAAAGCGATCCCGCAAAAATGGGATTTCCTTCTCCCACCAATAATGTGGAATCCCGCTACCGCAACATGCAGGAAGTTATCAGGAGCCAATATCTGTATCAGAAAGGGCTACTTAATGAGGTGATTCTTACGATATTGAGAGATTCCGGCAAAAGACCGGTCTTCCAGCGTGCCGATTCTACACTGATACGTAATTATCTCACTGCCGAACTTGCAAACAACGGTCTCAACCTTCCGTTTGAATTTGCAGTCACCACTACTAAAGACGCGATTCTTTATGCATCTCAGGGATTCGGAGAAAATTCGTCAAAAGGGAATTTTTCCCAGATTCTTTTCCCGAACACCGACAGCCAGCTCAAGCTAAACGTTGAATTTCCAAGCCAGAAGAACTATATCTTTTCTTCTGTAAGGTTTATAATACCCACTCTTGCTTTCACCTTGATTCTGCTCGTCATATTTCTATACACGATAATATTGGCATTCAGGCAGAAAAAGATCACCGAGATGAAGACTGATTTCATCAACAACATGACCCATGAGCTAAAGACTCCGATATCTACAATTTCTCTTGCCTCGCAGATGCTGAACGACAACTCTATCCAGAAATCGCCGGCATCTCTCAAGCATCTGTCACAAG
>JAIDJJ010000433.1 GCA_029052265.1 Muribaculaceae bacterium | reverse complement strand
TTCCAGGCACCTTCAAAAGATAAATGAACCGCGTAAACCCGCCTTCCCAAATATAAAATAATTAATAAATATTAAAAAGCATTAAAAACATTTCACATATTTGGCAAATCAAATTCAATCGATTAAATTTGCAAAAGATAAACGGGGCATTAGCTCATCTGGCTAGAGCGTTTGACTGGCAGTCAAGAGGTGACGAGTTCGAGTCTCGTATGCTCCACACATCTCCAAGACATTGACATAATAAGAAACAGGGCATAAATATGCCCTGTTTCTTATTATGGATGACACACCAATATGAAAATTATCGAAGCCAACATTATTAATAGCTCTTTGTAAAAAGTACAAATAAACTCTTTTTTCGAGATTAATTCAAGAATAAAATAAACGATCTTCAGAGCTCTGAAGATCGTTTATTTCATGATTTATTATAAATTTTTGAGGAGGTTGATGCGGGCATGCGGGTCGGAGGCTCCGAAGACATAGCTCCCGGCTACGAGGATGTCCGTCCCGGCAGATGCGAGTTCAGCTCCGGTAGTTTCATTTACTCCTCCATCCACCTCTATCTTGGCATGAGAACCGGTTTTAGAAATCAGTTCCCTCAATTGTCTCACCTTATCCAATGTATGGCGGATAAAAGGCTGTCCTCCAAATCCAGGATTGACCGACATAAGCAATACCAGATCAACATCTCTGATAATATCTTCAAGCATAACCACCGGGGTAGCGGGATTAAGAGTGACACCTGCCTTCATCCCGGCTTTATGAATAGCCCCTACAGTGCTGTGAAGATGGCGGCACGCCTCATAATGCACATTCATTAAATGTGCTCCCGTGTCTCTCACCTGACTCACCCACTTATCAGGTTCCATAATCATAAGATGCACATCCATCGGTTTCTCACAAATCTTTCCTACAGCGTTAAGAACCGAAAAACCGAATGATATATTGGGGACAAAAACTCCATCCATCACATCAAGATGAAGATAATCTGCTGCAGAACTATTGATCATTTCCACCTCCTTACGGAGATCAAGGAAATTGGCAGCTAAAAGTGACGGGGAAACTTCCATTTTCAGATCTGATTTAAGGTTAGTTAAATATTATATTCATGCTTCATAAGATTTTATCTCTCAATTTATGTAACCGGAAGTCGAATACTTAGAGTATGTTTACTTTTGGCATAAGTTAAGATTTAGAAAGAGTTTTTGAGGTTGTTTTGAGACTGAGTGAAGGA
>JAIDJJ010000432.1 GCA_029052265.1 Muribaculaceae bacterium | reverse complement strand
CTCTTGCTCCGTCTTTGTATCTTGACGAGTCAATGAGTCCTCCCGTCTGGAAGTCAGGGAGGAGCTTGAACGGCTGACCATGCAGCGAAGCGATAGCGGCGTCACATATTTCATTGAAATTATGAGGGAGTATTTTGGAAGATAGACCTACAGCGATACCTTCGACACCCTGAGCGAGAAGCAAAGGAAACTTTACAGGCAAGGTGACAGGCTCCTTTTTTCTTCCGTCGTAAGAAAGTGTCCATTCAGTGATTTTCGGACTGAACACGGTTTCAAGAGCAAATTCGGACAATCTCGCTTCGATATAACGGGGTGCGGCTGCAGAATCTCCGGTAAGGATGTTTCCCCAGTTCCCTTGAGTGTCGATAAGGAGTTCTTTTTGCCCGAGCTGTACAAGGGCATCGCCTATCGAGGCGTCGCCGTGGGGGTGATATTGCATAGTGTTGCCGACAACATTCGCGACTTTATTGAATCTGCCGTCATCAAGAGTCTGCATCGAATGTAGAATACGTCGTTGCACAGGTTTAAGACCGTCTTCTATATGAGGCACGGCTCTTTCAAGAATGACATAACTGGCATATTCGAGATACCAGTTGCGGAACATTCCGGAAAGGATTGTCTTTTTCGCTGTTGGGTCTTGTGGCATTGGTTTGTGAACGGTCGGGTTGATCTCCGCATGACTGACGTCGTTAGAGTCCAATCCATTCTCCGGAACAATTGTCTCGTTGTCTTCAGAGTTTACATTATCGTTCAATGTGTTGTCGGGTATTTCAATATCTTCTGCCATTTGTCAAGAAAGTGGAATTTGGCGTAAAGTTAGCAAAAAAACGCTTATAATGCAATAGTATAGAAAAGGGGCAGGATTTATAAATGGACTTGACGGGAATGTCATGTCGTAATTTTCAACCCGCTTCCGGTGCAGTCATAAATCCGGGTGATGACCCGTTTAATACGTTTGGTGTTAGGAATATAAGTATGTCAGCTCAAAGGCTTATTGGCATAACCCTTTGATTTCGGATAAAGATGCGTCCTTAAGGATTATTTTTTTTGATTTGTCTAACAGGAACAGTGTGGGCATTTCTTCGAATATATAGATATCGTTGTTTTGGATAGGGTCTAAGGCGAACCCTATTGTCCAGCTGTCCGGCATCGCGTTTTTAGTGGTGTCCCAAAGTTCGCGGTCATCTTCAGAATCTATTGCCACTATTTTTATGTTATTCAGGTTAAGGCTTTTGATCTCTTCGATTGTTTCGGAACAATGATTGCAATCAGGGTCATAAAACATAAGAAGAATATGTGAGTCGGCATCCAGCGAAGACAGTGTGTGAGAGGTTCCGTCCCGCGATATAAATTTAAAATCTGCCGCCTGAGAGCCGGGTCTGTTTTTTAAGGCTGCCTGAAGACGGTATTTTGCCCGTTCCCTTCCCGCTTCTCCACAAGCTTGAGACTTTATTTCGTTCTGTAGAAAATATATATAATAACTTTCATTACGGAAAGGTGATTCTCTTGTTGCTAAATATTTGTCAGCCAGATTATATAGTTTTTTTGCTAAAGAAGGGGTATTTTCTGCCGTCGACATTAGGGTATCGATGTTGCCTTTTAAATTAGAGGCGTTTGCATGGGAAAATATGTTGATGTAGTTTACAAAGTTTTGTTCAAGCGACTCGTCGTCAAATTGACTTGCCGTTTTTTCAAAGTCGAGGCTGTCCCAAAAATGTTTAATAATGTAGTCTGCCCGGTCAGAGGGTTGTGTGAGGGAGTCCGGAACTGTGGGAAGCGGGAGCTCTTTGATTATGTGTGTTGACGTGCTTTGGGCATCAGCTGTCCGGGCGGAAATCTGATTGCATATTGTGGCGATTGAAATTGCCGCTAAAAATATTATTGATGTAGACTTCATAGCAGATTGACGATAATTATAATGTCTAAACTTTTGGTATCCCGGCATAAGGTCGGGTGTTTTACAACGCAGGCTTATATTCATAGACGCTTGAAAAACTGCAACCCTGATAAATAAACCCTTATAGCGTTAATAAAAACAAATTCATTGAAAAAGTTTAAATGACATCATTGTTTTTCAGGATAAAAAAATAAACGGGATATTGTTAAATATCCCGTTTGAATCAGTGCGCACGAAGGGACTCGAACCCCCACGTCGTGAGACACCAGATCCTAAGTCTGGCGCGGCTACCATTACGCCACGTGCGCATTTGCGACTGCAAAGTTATAACTTTTTTATGATTTGTCAAAATTTTATTTGAAGAAGTTTTTTGATAAA
>JAIDJJ010000431.1 GCA_029052265.1 Muribaculaceae bacterium | reverse complement strand
GAATGATTGGTTATTTTTTAAGTAATACTTCTGATATGACACGAACGATTTTTATATGGATCATGCTCCTGGCTGCCGCCGGGATATATCCCAAAGCCTATGCCCAGAAGGTAGCCGTAAAAACAAACCTTCTGTCTGACGCTGCCCTGTCTCCTAATCTCGGTCTCGAAGTCGCGCTTGCCCCAAAATGGACTCTCGATATCTCCGGACAAGGCAATTTCTGGACAATCGACGGACACAAATGGAAACATTGGATGGTACAGCCGGAAGCAAGATATTGGCTATGCCGAAGATTTGCCGGACATTTCTTCGGTATCCACGCTATCGGAGGACAATATAACCTCGGGAATCTCAATATACCTGTCAATTTCCTCGGAACTGATTTCCACAACCTTAAGAATAAAAGATACCAGGGATGGGGTGCCGGTGCTGGAATTGCCTATGGATACGCCTTCCCCGTGCATCCGCATTGGAACATAGAGACGGAAATCGGTATCGGTTGGATTTACACCCGATACGATTCATACCCATGCGCCGAATGCGGCTCTAAAATTGACAGCAATCGCGCTCACAATTATGTCGGTCCCACAAAGGCTGCCATTAACATCGTATATATATTCTAAATCCGGATTTCATCATGAAAAAATATATTCCCTGCATAATGGCGGCATCGGCTATAGCCGCTTCTGCCGGTGTAAACACCGGACGCCTTAACATATCCCGTCTCTCCGTCTTGAGATCCGACAATTCCCTGACTGTCAACATGTCGGTAAATACTGAAGACTGGAAAGTGAAATCCGATTCTAAAGTTATACTAACTCCTGCCGTCATTGCCGGCACGGACACTGTCAGGCTCGACCCGATAACTATAGCCGGGAAACGGGCATGGTTTTACGAGATAAGAAACGGCAACACATCTACCATTCTTGAAAAAGCGGGGAAACCGGCTGCCTCAACCTATTCCCGCACAATTGATTTCGAGCCGTGGATGGAAACTTCGTCTCTTCAAATACTTGTCGACACAGTGAGCGAATGCAACTGTAGCGACCGGTTCGCGTCGGAAGGTTCGGAAGCCATCGGGATAGCGTCTCTTGACTACAACAGGAAAATGACGGCTCCAAAATTCAATTATGTCATCCCGGGTGACACTCTCGAAAAAAACTTTTCGCTTTCCGGAAGAGCCAACATACGGTTTATGGTCAACAAGACAGACATTGACTGGAGCTACGCCGGCAATTATGCAGAGCTCGACTCTATCCTACTATCGCTCAACCGTGTGAAAGACAATCCGGATGCCACGGTAAAGGACATTTTTCTCTGCGGATACGCATCTCCGGAGGGTCCGTATGCCAACAATGTTCGGCTTGCGAAAGGCAGAACCGAAATCGTGAAGGAATATGTCAGGAAACACTCTTCATTCCCTGCATCCCTCTACAGAACATCTTTCGTAGCCGAAGATTGGGACGGTCTTAAGAAATGGCTTGAGACAAACCGGATACCCGGGGCAGACGAAATGATCGCCTTCATCAACGACCCGAATGTAACTCCCGAGACCAGAAACGACGTATTCAGGGAAAAATTTCCGAAAGCATATCCCGGATTGCTCAAAGAGGTATATCCTCTTCTGCGGCACACTGACTACAGAATCTCCTACAACATACGTAAGTATTATGATGTGAACGAGATCCGGGAAGTAATGGAGACAAATCCGAGAAACCTGAGCCAGAACGAACTTTATATCCTGGCAAACAGCTATCCGCAGGGAAGCAGGGAGTATTTTGAAGTGTTCTCTCTCGCCGCCCGTCTGTTTCCTGACGATGCCACCGCCAACCTGAACGCCGGTCTCGCATCAATCAGTGTCGGAGACTTTGCCGGCGCCGCCTCCTACCTCGACCGCGCCGGGGAGAATCCCCAAGCCGACTATGCCAGGGGGATACTGGCAGCGATGACCGGAGACTATCCGGCAGCCAGGCAATGGCTGACAAAATCAGAAAATGCCGGCAACAAAGATGCAGCGGCAGCACTCCTCGAAATCGGGAAAATGGAAGCCGCAGCCATATCCGGCGGCGTGACAATCCTGTGATTTCCCTTTAAGGATTATCCGCTCATGATAATGTAAACAAGTTTTATATTATACCGTCAAATATTTCTTCAATAGCTCGTATCCGGCTATAATCAGCAAACGTATAATCGACAATGAAAATATGTTTGCACAGGGGGTATTTTACCATAACCCGGATTTTCAGCTGATAAATATTGTCATTAACAATGCCATAATATAAGACGCCATACTCTGATATCTACAAATATCAAAAATCTGAATACACCTTAACAAAACTAAATAATAACTTAACAACCAACAGTATGAAAACAAAGTTTTTCTACGGCATGGCAGTCATGACAGCTTTAGGGCTTGCTTCATGCTCCAGCGACAACCTCGTCAATGACGAGCCCAAGGTGGTCGACAAAGACACCCAGCTTTTCATCAAGGTCTCGATAGCAGACCCGGGAGAGAGTTCCACAAGAGCCGGCAACGAAGACAACACCGATAAGGATAACTACATTGACGGCTCCCCAGAGGAAATGAAGATCAACAAGGTGTTGTTTGTCTTCTATGATGGACTCGGCAACTACATCAATTCTCAAACATTGACAAACTTCGAGGGTACGCCTGGAAATGGATCCGGATCAATTGAAACGACATTACAAATAATTGTTCCCGTAGAGCTGAAAGAGGGACAGGGAATGCCTGAATATGTAATGGCATACGTCAACCCTACAGAGAAAGCTTCTTCCGATGTAAATCAGGCACTAAACCGCGTACTGTGTCTGACACGCACACACGACCAGATTATTTCCACAGATGATCACGCAGGATATACCATGAGCAATTCTGTGTATTATGAAGGCAAAGACCAAGACCTCCCTGTGATAGCGACGAAACTTCCGGAGGGCGCACTTTTCGAGTCTGAGGAAGCTGCTAAAAATAATGAGGATACTGATAAAGAGACCTTGATTTATGTGGAACGCGTCGTGGCAAAAGTTGTTGTCACCAATGAAGAGGGTGCCTTTGATCCGTCTCCCTCAAACAATCAGGAGACTGTCGGTGACTATACCCTCTCTTTCCAACCTCTTTCCTGGGGTGTGAACAATGTAGAGAGAAACACTTTCCTTATCAAGAATTTCCGTTCTCAGGAAACTAATGGATCCGCTGTGACAGAAATCACAAACCTCACTTATGGAACAGCAAACAATGACGCCCATATGGGGAATCTTACCAAGCCGTCCTGGAATTACACCGAAGGACACAGGACATTCTGGGCTTATTCCCCAACATATTTCAATGGCGGCAAATACCCTGAAACCGCCGACATATATGGCAACGGAGATGGGTTCTCATTGGATTATCGCTCATACAACGATATCTATGATTCCGATGATAAACAGACAGGAAAATGGGGAAGCGAACTTGGTGAGGACAATTGTCTCTACACTCTTGAAAACACAATGCGTCCGAGTGTAATTGCCGATGAAATGGGGCGCGCCGTGACTTCTGTCACTATCGTGGGAAAATATAATCTTAAAAAAGGGACCGATTTAATTGAAGACGGCACTTCTTTCTACATCTCCCGCGGAACCGGCGACATCTCTCAATACCGTATTTGGGTAGGCAATGACATGAAAAAGGAATTCATGGAAAAAAACTCTGTGGTTTACATTAAGGTTGTCACTAAATCTGAGGGTGAAAGCGACAAAGTCGAGTACGTACCGGTTCCATATGCAGACCAAATTAATGGCGAGGACAATCCTTACCTGGCTGCCTTTGAGGTGACACATCCTGAGCAGGAAATTTACGGGAAGGTTCCATTGGCAAGCCGTCATGTGACTCTTCAGATGACCGGAAAGGACCTCAATGAGGAAAACGGTGATCCCATATATTATTACAGAAATGCCAACGGTATCATGGTTCCCGTGAACGACAACGACATCACAACTGTCAACATCGCTCTCTACTCCTCGTTCAGCCCGGAGTTTGGCGCTATCGAAAGCTTCAAAAGCGGCATGGCATATTTCAATGTCCCGATCAAACATTTGTGGGCATCGGCAACCTCCGGTATCGGAGACAAGGACTATAACCCGTTGCTCGGACATTACGGAGTGGTGCGCAACCATATCTACAACATCAATATCCAGGGTATATCCGGCATCGGAACCGGCATCAATGATCCCAACGACCCGATCATCCCCAATGTCACTGAAATGCAGTATTACGTCAAGACAAAACTTCTCGTTCAGCGCTGGCGTCTCGTTCCAAAGCAAAACGTAATTCTAAAGCCGTAAGGCGATATAGGTAGTATTCTACCCACGGATGCGCTGACATGCGCATCCGGTCTGGGGGAAGAGGGGTGAAACCCTCTTCCTTCACTAATCATAAACAAAGTGATATGAATAATATTTTTTCTACACTTATACGCAGATCCGCGGCAGCCTGTATTCTGGCTCTCTCGCTCTCTTCTTGCGAATCCGTGTTTGACGACGGTCTTCCTGAATGCCGGACCCAACATCGCCTGACCTTCATATATGACTACAACATGAAGTTTGCCGACGCTTTCAATTCGGAAGTAAATTCCGTAAATGTGTGGGCATTCGACCGGCATGGCACACCGGTATGGAAATCACAGGCAAGCGGAGAAGCCCTGCGGAACAAAGATTTTTACATCGACATTCCGCTTGAGCCGGGGAATTATGACTTCGTAGCGTGGTGCGGACTTGACAACAATCCCGGATTCTCTCTCCTTTCCGATTCTCCGGCTTCCCCCTCAGCTCTCGGGATAGAGTTGCTCCTGCAGGGTGCGACAAAAGCCGGCAATCAGCCCACCCTTTTTTCCGACACAAAATTATCCGGTCTTTATCACGCACTCGCTGAGAACGTGGAGATCACATACAACCCGGATGCCAACGAGACAAGGACCGTGCAACTCTCGCTCGTAAAAGACACAAAATACGTAAAGGTGCTCCTTCAGAACCTTGACGGGAAAGAGATGGGGAAAGACGATTTCTCAATATTCATTACCGCCGACAATTCTCAACTCGCTTTCGACAATGATGTCATCAGCGGAACGCCGGTTTTCAGATATGACCCCTGGATGATCTCCAGCGGACAGGCTTCAACTCCCGGAGCAGACGGAGGCACCACCACTTCTGTAAGTTCGGTGCTTGCCGAGATGTCCACATCCCGGCTGATGGAGGATGCTGAAAGTTTCCTTACCGTGATACGAAATTCCGACGGTAAAGAGATAATCAGGATACCCTTCATACAATACCTGCTCCTCGTGAAAGGGAACTACCGCCCTATGGGGAATCAGGAATATCTTGACCGTCAGGATGAATACAGCATGACTTTCTTTATCGACAAAGGGATGAACTGGTATAGCAATATCGGCATATACATCAACTCCTGGCATGTAGTGCCTAAACAGGACACCCCGTTACACTAAACCCTAAAGGAATGAAAACGATTTTCAATACCGTCCACACGGCACTCCATAATCTTTCCCGCTATGCGGCGGTCGTTCTGACTGCTACATCACTGACTGCATGCGTTATGGAAAGCGGAGAATGTCCTGCGGTCTCTACAGACAAAGGGTTCGGGGTAAGCCTTGAGATTGCGGGAGGGTTGCCGGCTGCATCCACCCGGGCGGAAGAAGAAGGCTCGCTTGCCGAATCATATATCGACATAAATGATCTATATGTTTTCTCTTTCGATTTTGTTGAAGGGGAAACCGTGGCTTCTGACAATGCCGTATTGAAAGATATAATCTGGTCGCCCGATCAATCAGACAGGCTTGAAGAGTCGGTGATCACATCTAACGGCACCGATGTAATCATCACAACGTTTCTGGACAGCGAAAAATATTCTGAAAAGGATCTTGACTTCTGTATTGTCACTGTTGCCAACGCATCTAAATGGACAGGAGGGACAACACTTTATTCTGATTTAAAAACGGGTGAGACCAAGTTGAGCGATCTTCAAAAAACATTGAATTACACCAATGTGATCTCTTCCGGCAGCAGCTGGGCTCCTGACAATGAAACCGGTTCCGGTATCCCCCTCTTCGGCATCCGCAAAGTGAACCTGAGCAAATACGACACACAGATCTACAATGCAGCCAACCCCTACCCTCTCGGCACTGTATGGCTATTGAGGTCGCTGGCTAAAATCGAAATATCTACCGATGCAGATTCAGGACTTGAGATAGAACAGGTATGGATAGAATCCTGGAAATGGAACACCGGGCTCCAGCTTATACCGTCGCCACTGTCACGGATGGAAAATTATGACACTACCGGTGAGACGGCTCAGGTAACTACAGCTCCCAATTTCGATGCACATGAATTTAACCCGCGTCCGGCAGAAAGCGAATTGATTTTCATTAAAGATGAAGAAACCGGTTCCCATGTCGTCTACTTACCGGAATACGACCTGAGCGGCAACCCACAGATCATAAAAATGAAGATCAAAGGTTTTACCGGCACATTCCCTTTATCCGTATCGCCCTATACCGATGGGATGCCCGGCGAAGGGACAGAACCTTACTGGAAATGCATCCTCAGAAACCACCTCTACCGGTTTGAAATCACCGGAATAGAGGAAGATGCCTCCCTCTCGATCAACTGGACCGTCTGCCCGATGGTGGAATATACCGCAGATATTCCCGATTTCCAATAATTCATATAGTTAATTTTCTCAAAATCAAATCATGTCGACAAAATTTCTAACCATAACCGCCAATATCATAACGGGAACAGCCAAAGTCTTATGCGCCGGTTGGTTGGTACTGGTATCAGTCCTTGTCTCCTGTACAGACCAGATTAACTATAACAGTCTTGAATACGGTCCGGAAGGAGAACATGCCACTATATCCCTCAATTTCGGCATTGCCGGAATGACACAACTCACCCGTGCAGATGAAGATAATGATTATTCTCGTGTAAAAACATTATGGGTCGGAATATACAATGCAACCACAGGTGAACGCACATTCGGAGGAATGATGTCCAAGAACACCAATGGATTTGCCGAAGGAAACGATCATACTCTCCATTCTCTAAAAAACATTGAAACAAAATCAGGGAAAAGCTATATTGTGGCTGTGGCAAACCCCGATAATTACACAGGGTTCACACTCTCAGCAAGCGAAGGCAACCCGGAATATACCTCTCTTGACGAACTTCTCGATAAAGCATTGAAATGGGACGACTATAAATCAATAATCATTACAGGATCTATAATTCAAGACAGTCATATCGACATCCAGACACCTGTTACAGCTTCCGGGGCGGGACTTATCATGAGCGGTATATACGATCAAAATCCGGATCCGGGGAGTGCAGCCCATCCTGTCATTGAGGAATCTCCTGTATATATTTCCGCAGGGGATAACTCCTTGAACGGCGCTATACATTTGAGGCTACTGCAAAGTCATATAAAATTCTCCATTAAAGCTTCAGGTGAAATAGTTGAACTTACACCTCAAAGCTATCAGGTACATAATGTGCCGTTTGCAAGCTGGCTGCACGAACATACATCCGCGTCTGACATTCAGAATGCAGGAGACGCCATGGAACCTGATTTTTCAAAAAACGACAACTATCTGTCATCCCTTGTATTCACATCAACATCTTTTACAAAAGATGAAACCAATGTCAACGGAATCACATCCACAACATATTCTTTCGATTTCTGGCAAATGGAAAACAAGCGAACAGGACTTGACAGCTGCAAAGAGTATTCTGACAGAGAAAAAGAATATGGAACAGACGGGACGTATGAGCCTTCCGGATCATCAAATTACAGGAACTCGGGACTGTTTATGTCTTTAACTCCTTTTGACAATCCCTCTCTCAACAATATGGCTACATACATCGATATTCCGTGCATAGTAAAATATCGTGAAAGCACATCTGACGAGACAGCAAAACCCGACGGTGTCAAAGAGGATACGGACGGGCTGCTACAACCAGGTGCTGTCCGATCAGCCAATATAACATATCGCGTGCATTTGGGATATGTTACTCCTCAAAAAGATCCTAAAGACTTCAACTGCTTTCGTAATTCGGAATATACCTACCGTATGACCGTATCAAACCTCCACAACGTAATTGTAGAGGCATTCCGTGAAGGAGATAAACAACCCGGGGCTTTTGGAGATGTGACCGATGTCTCTGATACATTTTTCCAACTTGACGCACATTATGGAGTCTTCAATATATTCCTTTCCGAAGACGACCTGAAAGCTTTTTCTTTCAGGATGCTGGCATATGAAAAAAATTCTCCTTTCGAAATAACAGGAGAAAGAGACTCGGAAGCACAAATCACTTCTGACAATTGGAAATACTATAATTGGATCAGCCTTCTCTACACAAACAATACTGATCCGTATTCAGAAACTCAAAAAAAGGAATTAAAACCATATCCCGGATCCGACTCATATCAGGATTACGTCAATAAATCTGCAAAGTTGTTGTACTTAAACGATTTCATACCAAATAGGGACGGCTCGGCAAAACAGCAAGCCGGCTGGTATACCGTATTTATAAATGAGTACACATACGAAAACAGCCCTAATGAGAAAGCATCCAATTGGCACGACTATGTAAACCAGCCTGACCGGATGTTCTGGATTAATGTGGCACAAAAAATATCCGCCGACGGATCAAGTGTATTTTTTAAAGCGAAATATGCCGGATCCCAACATTCTATCCAGACATACTATACAACTACCGACGACACAGAAACTGCTATCGGAGTGGAATATGAAAATGAAAATTTAGGTATGAATCTCAGATGGACAGCAGCTGTAGGATCTCAAAATCTGAATCGGGACAATGGCCGTGCAAACATATTGAACCTTGTCTCGGGAAAAGAATGGGACAACTTTATCACACGGTCAGAATGGCAAAAAGTCAACCCTATAACCAATAGGACTGTAACCGAAGCACTTCCGTCACGTTTCACGACAGAGCAAATTAACGGAGGTTATCGCAACGTTCCAATGGTGAATCTTCTTTCAATAAATAATAACATCGATATGGGTGGCGTATACGGACCTTATAATAATGCATCCATTTGCTCCGCAACACAATATGATCCGCAAACCAATCATGCAACCGCCCAATTTGTACAAACCATGTATTCGTGCATGAACAGAAACCGGGATGAGAATGGCGACGGCAAAATAGACGCCTCTGAATTAAAGTGGTATCTTCCGGCTTCCGGTAAATACTTGAGAATAATCCTTGGCAGAAATTCTCTTCCGTCCCCTGTCATGACTTATATAAACAATGAAGAGTTACCTTACCCGGACAAAGCACAAAATGGAATGTTTCTATATCTCTCAAGCGACAACAAAGTCATATGGACTGTAGAAGGTTTGTCTTCCAGCAATTTCTACAATAACAACCCTTATTGTTCCCCACCATGGCAAATCCGTTGCATCAGAGATCTCGGCACAGACCTTAACGATACATCCAACGACAATGTGACACCTGCCTATGAAGGGATCAAAACCGGCACAAGTGCCGTGGTTAAAGTTGTACACTATTATGGCTCCTCCCTCAGGAATCCAAGGACAGAACCACTGCCTGTACATAAAACCAACAGTGAATACAACTCCCTTGCAAGATATGGTTTTGAAGTGGCTTATATCGGCAACAATCTATCTGAGCCCTCAACCCAAAACCAGATTGAAGCAGAAATTCCCGATATCGCCACAAGAAGTCCGGAGAATTTCGAAAATTTTCTTGAAGCGAACTTTTCAGGCGACGATCAGAAATATAATCCGTGTGAAGCTTTAAATAACCAATCCGAAAAAAAAGGCTGGAGAATTCCTAATCAAAAAGAATTAGCCATTATGATGCGTCTCAATATACTTTTCTCTCATGGCGATGCCCAATTTTTCACCAGTTGCACTACAGAATATTGGGATAGCAATGGAAAGTCGACAACTCCTTTGAATCTGGCGAATTATCGTTTGGCAGGAGCCCGCGTATGGGACAGCAGCATGACTCAGGACTTATACGGGAATATGAGACGATTTAGATGTGTGCGCGACCTTCAGAACGATGAATAATATATTATGAATCATTTATTTAAAAATTTATTATTATTATTTGTATTCTCTTTTATGCTTTTTTGTGGATGCAGTCATACAAATACGTCCACAAAATCCGATCTTGCTTCAATCATAAACAGTAAGGGAATAACCGAACTGCCTCTACCCTCTCCGCCGGAGTCTATGTCTGACCCGGCGGAGAGGGCGGCGTTCATAGCCGAACGGTTCTGGGACTCCCTCGACTTCTGCAATGACCCTCTCGCGCTCGACACGGCTTTCATGGAACAGAATTTCGCCAATTTCATCAGCATTTTATCCATACCTCCGCGTGAACAGGCGGCTATCGCTGTCGACAAACTTGTGAGAACCGCACGGCAATCTCCACAGTCAGCGGATCTGCTCGATTTCATCTCCGGTAAATACCTTGATGACCCTAATTCCCCTATGCGCGATGAGGAAATCTATATTCTTTTTCTGGAAGCTGTCTTGAAACTCGACGACATATCTCCGGAAAAGGAAATGCGTGCCAGATATAGGCTGAACCAGGCTCTGAAAAACAGACGCGGCACAAAAGCCGCCGACTTCCGCTTCATCACTTCTGACGGAAAGGAAACAACACTGTTGAAATCTCTGGGAGACCGGCTTACCATGCTGATGTTCTATGATCCTGACTGCCCGCAATGCAGTGAAGCGAAAGAAACCCTTTCCACCTCAAAATTGCCGGAAAACATAAAAGTAATCGCGGTTGACATTGCAGGCGACCGCAGCCGTTGGGAAAAGACAATCTCCACTATGCCCTCCGATTGGGAAACCGGTTTCGCCATAGATCCGGTAGAGGATGAAGAAATCTACGTAATCCCCGCACTTCCGGTGGTCTATCTTCTGGACGCAGACGGAACGGTTCTTCTGAAAGACCCACCCCTTTCCGGATTGTAGACATAACCCTGCCACCTTCTCAATCCGGAGTCAGAGAGAAATAACGGGAAAACACTCCGGGAGCAAACAGGTCTTCAAGTTCATAAGCGTCAAAATCGACTGAAATCTCCCCTTCAACATAAGGAGCTATCTCATATAGCCCGTACATAAAACGCACACCCTGTGTGGTCATCTCAAAATCTTTCGGTATGCCCACCTCTTCAATCGGCACAAGAAGCGATACTTTCTCTTCCTCCACTTTCTGCCTGATCAGGCGCGTCAGCTCCGCCTCATAGCCGGGCTTCATAAGATCTGATATCGAAAGTATCTTCCCGTCGGATATACTGTAGTTCACAAAAGATGTATTATACATCCCGTGTGCGGCAAGACACAGATAAGAATAGGCATAATCTTTCCATACCACAACTTCTGAAGTGCAAAGCGCCACACTCAATTGATTGCAGGTGGTGCTGCAGGCTTTGGTATTTTTCGGATCAAGAGCCGTGACAGTCAATCCCATGTCACGGAAAGGAGCAACATCAAGACGCGGAGACGAATGCGCACTGTCATCCAGCATCACACATCCGAGCCGTTCCAAAGAATCACGCAACACCCCGACATCTTTTCCCCCGATCCTCACGGGTAACATCCCGCTTCCGGTAAGACGCCAGTATTTCCCCCCTTCCATATCGAGGACATCACTGTCAGGAACCGCCGCCACGGCATCGTAACGGTATTCCTCAAATTCCACCACACACATCGGAAGGTCATTGTCGACGACCTTCCTGTCTCCCGTTCCTCCACATGAACTCAGATAAAACAGGATACCCAACGTTCCGAACCCGAATAATTTTTTTAAAGAAACTGACATATTGTTTTTTATCTTACTTGAAAGTATGTGTCTGTTATGTTTCACGACCGGTCACCATCCGCCGCTCGCACCGCCACCTCCGGTGGAACCGCCGCCGAAACCGCCGCCAAAGCCACCGCCTCCATTGCCGCCACGTCCGGTCATTGAGCCAAGTATCGCACCGGCTGCAAGCGCGGCTGCCCCGTCGTCCTTTTTAGGTATAACGTATTGGTCGCGCTTTTGGTGATGACAAAACTGACATTCATAGATTTTTTCTCCAATCCCCTGGCTGCGTGTGGTAGCCGGACGCACCGTGTGATCACGGATAAGACACATCGCCACAGTATGACATTTGGGGCATTCACTATATTTCAATTGTTTGATACGAAACGGATAGCGTTCTACAGTGCCGCAGTCCGGACATACCCACACATCGTAATCCACCGTTTTTATCCGTTCTTCAAAATCCTGCGAAGCATTGAGCATCGTATTGTCCTCATCCTCGCTGAGTTTTTTCATCTTCGCCCCGCACGTAGGACACTTCATCGGCTTGTTGCGGGTTCGCCTGTATCTCCATTCCGCCAAAAGAGCAACCACCACACCGCTTCCAGCCGAACATATGGCAAGGATCCAGTAAGCCAGCCGGTGACGGTACCATATCATAGCCTTGTGATAACGGTCTTTCCCCCTCGACTGCACACAGTCATATACAAAAAGACCCGCCGATATGATAAAAAAGACAAGAGCCACATATCCGGCAAAAGTGGCGAGAGTGTCTGACGATAAAGCCTCCGGTCCTCTTTCCCAAACCTCTTTTTCACCGCTTTTCAATTCTTCTGCTGCTACAGGATCGGAAATCACGGTTGCCACGGCAGCGGCGGAAGCCGCCACAGCCCCGTCAAGATCATTATTTTTCATATTTGCCACTATCGTGCGGTCGACAATCTTCTTTGCAGAGATATCGGGCAAGACACCTTCCACACCATAACCTGTGGCAATACGGGCGCGACGCTGCTCCGGGGCGATCAGAATAAGCACACCGTTGTCTTTGTCAGACTTCCCTATCCCCCACCGCGTGAAAAGATCCACAGAAAAATCCTCTATCGGGATGTCGCCGATCGAGGGTACGACTGCCACCACCACCTCTGCGCCGGTCTTCATCCGCAGGTCATAAAGCCGGGCGTTGACCTGCGATTTGACATCCGGGCTCACCAGGTTTCCGGGGTCGCTGACATAAACGCGCCTGTCGGCGACGTTGGGATTTTCAATTTCATTCGGAGAATAATCTCTCGCAAAAGCCGCCATGCAGAAGGCAAGCAGCATTATCAATATCTTAGCTTTCATAAAGTCTTGTTTGGATTAATCCTGATTAATCGGGAGAAATCAGGATTAATCAGGGGAAATCAGAATCAATCATGATTTCCTAAATTCAAAATTAAATTCAGACTGCCGGGAGGGAATGCCCGTTTAACTTACGGAAAAGATCAAGCGCATATACGTCGGTCATACCCGACACATGGTCAAGCACACTCTGTATCCTCTCATACATCCCCTCTGCATGTATGTCGTATTGGCGAGGCACCTTCAACAGAAGCAGCCTCGAAAAATTTTTATCCGGATTCAGCACAGCGTCCATAAGGGTATCCATCAGATAAGTCAGTATCCGGTTGCCTGCTATATCCACGTCAACCACGTCGGGGGCATTATATATTCTCTCCCACGCCACATCCGAACATTTCCTGTATGCCTCGCTCAGCCGGGGCTCCATAAGCCTGACAAGCGGACCGATCTTCTCCCCGGCGAGAAGGCGCTCCTCATTATCGGCAAACACTGTGGCACATGCAGCCACCATGGCTCCTATGGCATTCGACCGCAGATAACCCACCTGCTCGTTGGGGTCGTCAAGATGCGACATAGCCCTCTCCATTCTCGCCACATCCTCCCCCTGAAAGAATGCAAGGAGCAGACTTCTCACCTCCTCGGTAGAAAGGATGCCGAGCCGGTGTGAGTCTTCAATATCCATAATCTGATAGCAGATGTCGTCGGCAGCTTCCATCAGATAGACAAGCGGATGGCGGGCAAACACTCCCGAAGCTATCTCCGGGATACCCAATTCGGCAGCCACTTTCCGGTAGTCTTCCTCCTCTGAAGTGAAAAAACCGAATTTCTTCTTTTCCGTAACATTGAGAGATGTCCAGGGATATTTCACTATCGCGGCAAGATTTCTCTTATCACCATCTCCGAGCCCACGCGAC
>JAIDJJ010000430.1 GCA_029052265.1 Muribaculaceae bacterium | reverse complement strand
GCGACCACCGAGATCTACCCGCGTAAGTTCGTCTGCAGCGTCAGATGTGTATTATTGTCATAGAGGTAAGTGAGCGGATCGCTGATCGGCCTACAGTGTTCCAGTATTGTCCTGAAAACAGGGATGATTCGGCAGCCGTGTCTCATCCTCTTGTTTCGGCTCCCTGTTTTTCTGTGTGCCGGGAGGAGGTTGAAGGGGAGCGCACCCTTGAGAATCCACGGGATTCTTTTATGGGTCTGCTCTGTCTGGAAGGAGAGGGGCAACTGAAGGTGGATGGAGTGTCGACTCCTGTAAAGAAAGGTGAGACACTGCTTCTTCCGGCTCCGGTCAACGAATTTGATGTAAAAGGAGCCCTGTCCATTCTCACAGTCGTTTCCCTCATACCCGATTCCATAAGTATGTAGCCGGTTTAAAACAGACGAATATAATGAAAGTTGCAAAAATAATAATTCCGGCGGCAATACTCTTGTTGTCGCCTTGTAGTACCGATGCTGCGGGACGAAGGAATCCCGGGGGTAAGCTTACCGATGCGTTGCCTGATTCGTTATGGAAATGTTCGGAATGGATTTCTGTAGCTGATGCTCCCGTGGTGACGGGGAGGGTGGAAGGCTCTAATGAGCGTGCCGCCGACGGTGCCGGATGGTTTGTGGCAAAGGTGAAATGTGGTAAGGAAGTTGTTTCTGCACGTTGGATGACTTCAGGTCTGGGGGTATATCAACTTTATGTGAACCGTCGTATCGTTGGAGATGAGATCCTGAAGCCGGGTTTCACTCATTATGAAAAGACTAAACTCTCTTTTACATACGATATCACGGATCTTTTCTCACGAAAACCGTATGCCGTCAATGAGTTTGCCGTTCAGGTCACTCCCGGATGGTGGGCAGACAAGATAATAACGCCCGGCGGTCATGAAGGAATGATAGGTAAGAAGGTTGCGTTCCGCGGAGTGCTTGAAGTCATCTATGCCGATGGTTCCAAAGATTATTTTGGCACAAACACAGATGAATGGAAAGCCGGGATAGCAGGCCGTGTCCGACATGCCGCCATTTTTGATGGAGAGGATTATGATGCAAGGCAGCTTCCCGGATATGCTTCAGCCGATCAGTTTTCTGTGCCTGAGGAGAACAATGAATTTCAAGGAAGGATTTTTCCGTCAGATGGTGCCGAAGTTTATTTTCGGGAGGATCTTGCCCTTCTTCCTGTTAAAGCCTACACATGGAAAGGTGTGACAGGAGATACAGAAGATGAATATGGCACTGTCAATATTGTAAAGATATATGGCGCGGGCAAGGATATTATTCTTCGTAAAGGTGAGACGCTTGTAGTGGATTTCGGACAGAATTGTGCTGCTGTCCCGGAATTTGAATTCAAGGCTAAAGAGGGTACCAGACTCAGTTGCCGACCTTCGGAAATACTCAATGACGGAAACGGTTCGAAAAGCCGAGGAATGGATGGTCCAGAAGGAAGTTGTCATCGTCTTAATCTCCGTATACCGGAGACCGGGATGCTTCTTGACTACACTTTTGCCGGTGGCAGGGGGTATGAGACGTATCGACCGGAATGTACATTTTTTGGCTACCGGTTTATCTCTGTCACTGCCGATGACGATGTGAAAATCAAAAGGGTGAAGTCGATACCCGTGAGTTCCATATCCCGCAATCTTGAGACCGGGACTATCACTACGGGAGATCCCTCAATCAACAGTCTTATCTCCAACACAGTCTGGGGTCAGCGTTCGAATTATCTTTCCGTCCCTACAGACTGTCCGCAACGCAACGAGCGGCTCGGATGGACAGCCGACACTCAGGTCTTTGCCGAGACCGGAACCTTTTTTGCCGACACAAGACGCTTCTTTCACAAGTGGATGCGCGATATGCGCGACACACAACATGAGCTCGGTGGATTTCCCGGAGTGGCGCCACAGGCACAATATGGTGCGTTTCCTACCGATATGAACCGTCTCGGATGGTCAGATGCCGGGGTGATTGTGCCTTGGGTGGTATGGAAACAATATGGTGACACGGATATTATTTCCGAAAATTGGGAAGCAATGGAGAAGTATCTTGATCATATCAGCGCCACCCGATATAATCATCATGCTCATGTGGCTGAGAACGGCAATTATCAATGGGCTGACTGGTTGAGCTATGAGCCTCTGGAAAGTTGCAGCGGAAGAAAAGATTATCAGGACTATCAGGGCAATTGGCACGTGCGGCCGGAAACCTATGAGTATTGGAATTATCTTAGCGGCAGCTATTGGCTTATGGATGCTGAGATGATGTGCGACATGGCGAACGCGATAGGACGCGACAGCTCGCATTATCGGAAAATCGCCGATGAGGCACGTGATTATTTGCGGGAGACGTTCTTTCGGGCTGATGGTACGTTTCTGACGGAAATTCTCAACACGATGCAGACTCCGGCGTTGTTTGCCCTCAAAAACAATCTTTTTGAGGGGGAGGCGAAGGAAAATATCATCAATCGTCTACGGGAAAATTTTGCTCAACACGACAATTGTCTTCAGACCGGATTTCTCGGCACGTCGATATTGATGCCCACTCTTACTGAAAACGGGATGTCGGACATCGCTTATGAACTGTTGTTTCAGCGTAAAAATCCAAGTTGGCTTTATTCTGTCGACAATGGTGCCACCACAATCTGGGAGCGTTGGAACAGTTATATGATTGAACACGGCATGGGACCTCAGGGAATGAACAGTTTCAATCATTATGCCTATGGATGTGTAGGTGAATGGATGTGGGAGACAATGGCAGGAATAGCCTCAGATTCGTCGGCTCCAGGTTTCCGGCGTATCGTGATGAAACCGGTGCCTGACCGAAGACTCGGATTTGTGAAGGCAGAGTATTCTTCAGCCTCCGGGGTTGTGAAGAGTCATTGGAAGTATGAAGGCGATAAGTGGATATGGAATTTCACTGTGCCGCAGGGGGCTGTGGCGGAGGTCACGCTTCCCGGAGAGGATCAAATGAAAGAATATCCTGCAGGCAGTTATTCGGTCATAAAGACTGCGGAAGACTGTCCATTGATATTTTAGACTGCCTGTGGAATATCGGTTGCTATGTTTCCAGACGCACACATGGCAACCAATATTCCAATGAGGCGGTTATCCGGTACCGGATAACCGCCTCATTGTGCTTCATCGTAATGAGTTACGCCATCTCGAATTGCATTCATAACCTTAACATGCTCTAACATTCCTCTTATTCCTATCGATACGGATTCCGGTTGTTGTCTCTATGTGTCGTAGTCAAAGATGGAACAGTGGGCTGCCGGAGCCTCCGCAAGGACTATACACTCACGTATTGTTGGTTAACCATGGTGGTGGTCTTGCCGACACCACCCTTGTGGTTGACTATTGCAATAATCTTAGTCATATTTACAAGGTTATTTATTTGCTCTAATATTTATTACTTGTAATTATGTTTACTTGTTTACCCTGCAAAGGTGGCTATTTATTCCTGTCACGCAAAATAAATCCGGATAAAAAACAAGAAATACCCTTTTGTGTTATGCCAGTTCGTTTCCGCAAGCCTATCTTTGCACCGTAATTAAATATATATCCTTATGGACAGATATAATAGAAACAGAATTTATGTGAGCGAGGATGAGCAGGAGAAGGTTCGTGAGACCCGGATTTTGCTCGGCGGTGCCGGCATAGGCAGCATCATTGCCGAGTGCGCCCTGCGCTTCGGCTTCGAGAATATTGTGATTGTGGACGGTGACAGGGTGGAGCTATCCAATCTCAACCGTCAGAACTATGTCAAGAGCGACATCGGTAAATCCAAGGCGGAATGCCTCGCCAAGAGGCTGCTGAGGATAAACCCGAAGGCGAATATACAATACCGTGACACGTTCATCGACAAGAGCAATGTGAAGGAACTGCTCGAAGATGTTGACATAGCCATCAACGCCCTCGACTTCAAGAGCGACATCCCTTTTGTATTCGATGACCTTTGTTCCAAAAGAAGGATTCCTGTCCTGCATCCTTATAATTTCGGATGGGGTGCATTTCTCACTATCATCAAGCCCGGAGGATACCAGCTCACAGAGGTATCTCCGTCATATAAGGGATTTGAGGTAAAAATGGCGGATTTCGTCGCCCGGTACTGCACGTTCTGGAACATGCCGAACAGATGGCTCGACGATGTGATAGAGGCATACCGCAATGAGCCGGGGGAGCTGCCTCCGCCCCAGCTTTCCGTCGCTTCGTGGATTGTTGCCGGAGAATGCGTGAACGCCATGTTCGACATCATAACCGGGAAAGAGGTGAAGTATTTCCCGAAGTTCTATTTCTCGTCGCTGCGCTGCGATCCGGCGTAAACAGGTCAGATCAACTGATGGTTCTGGGCGTATGCCACTGCCTCCGCTATATTCCTTACATTCAATTTCTGAAATATACTGCGCTTGCAGGCCTTGACGGTATCGACAGACTTGCATATATTGTCGGCGATATCGTTCATAGTATATCCCTGTGTCGATAGTGAAAGTACCTCACGCTCGTTGTCCGTAAGCGTTATCTCCTTGCACTTCTCCCACTTGTGGTCATACAGGGAGTATTGGTAGAACATGCCGGAACCGGGCTTCTTCATGATGACATTCCCCGGCTCGTTGCCTGCCGCAAGGGAGATTGTGCATATCGCCAGCCATATCCTGCCGTCCTTTGTCAGAATGAGCGGCGTCAGCTTATGGTTGACCAGGCGTTTTCGCTTTCCTCTCATTATGTGGAAGTCGTAGGATATTGTGTAGTCCTTCCTCTCGCCTACGGGAAGCGTGTTGAATAGCTTGAATCCCATATTGTTTATCTCCACCAGCATCTTCAGGTCTTCCGGCGGCACATAGTCTATATAAAACCTGTATCCGAAATCCTTTATCTTCTCGGCTTCGCCACCACAGAGACGGGCGATGTTGTTGGATACATACAGGAATCCCTTTTTGAAGTAGTCTATGATATATACACACTGGTATGTGCTGCGCTCGAATGCCTGCGCAGCCTCTATTATAAGTCCGGTCTTCTCATAGTCGGACTCATTTACACTCTCCACCGAGTTCTGTAGTGAAAAGAAGTCTCCTGTCTTTATATTGGAGTCCATAACGTTTGGTCTTTTTCTCGATGCAAAATTAATAAAATCCTGCCATACAAAGAATATCCTACTACACAAAAGGGTAATTTTAAGGAGTAGAATCCTTGAATTACCCTTTTGTGTCACAGTCAGGAGACAGTCTGCACGTAGTTTTGCGGAAAATTTCAAAACCGTCTCAACTATGGAAAAAGTGATTTGGTCATGCAGTGACTATTCTATCTTCAGAGTCGGTACTGACCGACTTCATGACGTCGCCCGATTCGTGGTGACACAGAACTATAACCATCATTCATCAGAACCGATCCCAGACACGGTACGGCAGGAGATCGAGGACATCTACCGGGAGGAGCTTTCCTACTCCGGAGACTCGGCTTGTTTCATCGTCCGGGATAAGGGAGGCAGAATGGTAGGCAGCATAAGGGTGTTCAGATGGGACAAACGGACACCCACACCTATGCATAAGATTTTTCACATATCCCCATTGGATATGGTTAGGGACACCCCGGCAACCTCCTTCTGGCACATCGGACGATTCGCCATTGATTCCACCTCCGGCTTCTCCACCGTCACATTGTTCAAACAGCTCATGACCCTCGCCGTGGCTCCAATACTGCGAGAGGACGACAGCTATATGATAGCGGAGACCGACAGCCACCTTCTCAGGGTCATGAACGCCCTCGGCATCGAGACCCGGCAGATAGGGAATCCGCTCATTTACCTTGCATCCGAAACAATTCCGGTGTGTTCAAGTAAAAAAGGGCTAACCAAGTTCTACCAAAGGTGTTATCCCCTTCTTACAGCATCATAGCCCATATCGGACATACTACACAAAAGTGTATAAATATCCTTGAAATCAGAGAAATACCCTTTTGTGTAATTAATAACTTAAAGCACAACATTAACTTTGCATCATCAATAACAAAAAACAGATGAAGTCGACAACATCAAAAAAACAACAAAGAAATGAACAAAACGATAAAAAATTTAGCACTACTATGTGCTGTCCTAGGGCTTGCGTCCTGTAATAATGAGGACACTCCCGTTACACAACCAAATGCTAACCTCAATCCTCAGGAATTCCTAAACATCTCATATAATGGAAAGGAGTATTCGAATATTCCTACAACTTATGATGAAAATGGTGAGTTCATTTTCCTTGATAAGGATTTTTCAAAAATCTATGAAGGGGAATTAAAGGATTTGAGCACACTCTCTATTCACCTAAATGATGAATCCTCAATCGAAATGTTTAAGACTCTTGATGACAATCTTGAAAAACACGGGGTTGAAATCTCTTCAGTTCCAATGGGGAATGATGTTCTTACACGAACAGGAGTATCGTCTGAGGAAAACTTTCTTGGCACGGTTGATTTATGGGATGACAAGAAATTTAAGGATACTCATTGGCAATTTGGCATCATGACTGCCACAAATCCTAAGTGGGTTGAAAATCTTGGGTCTCCCTATAAATTTAACGACAAATGTTCGTCATTAATTCTCACCAACAATCTTCCTAACGATTCTTCAAAAGAACTCAACATGGGTTCATACACACTTAAATATTCAGAAGCGACTCTTGTTTTCATAGGTTATGATGATAGAGGCTATTCTGATCGCACATTTACTGCTTTGGCAAAACCAACGGAAAAAAAGGAATTTCGCGAACTCAAAAACTTTAATGATAAAATGAGTTCATTAAAACTCTTCTTCGCAAGAACTGGAGTATACACCACAGAAGGTGCATCCAAATAATCAATTACAGAGTAAGAATATTGCTAAACATATGTCTTGATAAATCACATTATACTTTTATCCACAAACAATCACAGTATTTTTGAAAAAACAAGATATATGTGATTCAACAATATTCTTACTCTACAAACACTATGCGTATGAAATATCTATTCTATTTTTTATTCGTTTCAATCTTAATATCGCTATCTTCATGTAACAAAGAAGATGAACCTTCTCCTGACAATGAGGGTAGCCCACGTGACTGGACTTATCTCAATGATCAAATAAAGTTCTATATTGATAATGTGGAACAAGTTTCTATTTCCGAAATTACAGTTAGATCCTTACAACTTAAAGCATCCAATGACGACTTCTCGTTTCCATGGTATTCCACTACACTTAAAGTTAAAGGGCTTCTCCCAAAAGACAAAATTTTAGAAATAGAGGTTCTTGCTGATGTTGAAAGATTTGAAGGAACAACATCTATTAACGGTATAGACTATGATGTTACAGGCGAATATACGGGGAGTCCGTTTGAACATTATAAAGATATGGGCATAATTGTCAATCTAAATAAAAAACTGTAAAATGATACGTTGTTTTGCAACCTGTGTCTCAGCCATGACAATTTCTTGTGTTTTCGCACAGGCACCTTCTGATACTTTACCGAATCAGACTCTTGATGAAGTGATAGTGTCTGCCACAGGAGCAAACCGTAATCTGAAGGCAGCCGAAATGGGCAGACACATATTAGGAAAAGAAGCCATTTTGAGACTTCCTGTCCTTTTCGGCGAACCGGATGTGATAAAAACACTTCAGACACTTCCAGGAGTCTCACAAGGAGTTGAGGGCTTTACCGGACTATATGTACATGGGGGAGACAATGACCAAAACCTTTTCCTCTATAACGGATTACCACTCTATCATGTCAGTCACCTTGGAGGGATATTCTCTTCATTCAATGTCTCGACAATTCGCAATGTGGATTTTTTCAAATCTTCATTTCCGGCAAGATTTGGAGGTCGCATCTCCAGTATTACTAATATAAATATGACAGCTCCTGCTTTTGAAAGATACACTGGAAAATTCACAATAGGTCTTCTTGCTGCCAACGGTTATATTTCAGGTCCTATAATAAGAGACAGACTGGCGTTTAGTGCAGCTATCAGACGTTCATGGATTGATATAGTCGGACGTCCGGCTCTGGCTGTTGTCAATGCAATACAGAAGAAAAACGGGAAAAAGACGATAGCAAACTACAATTTTACCGACTTCAACGCAAGAATTGATTGGAAACTCGGTTCCGGCAAGATTTATGCCATAGGCTATTACGGACATGATTATCTGAAGATCGGAGACAGGAATTTCGAATCGACCAACGAAATTATTAAAGTGAATCCCGGCGGCTCCATATCTTCCGGCTCAGATGGAAACCAGACTTGCTTTTTCGATGAAAATACCAACCGGCTCTCATGGGGCAACTGGGGAATATCGCTTAATGCCGATTCCAGAGTTGGACAGGGTTATCTGAATACGGTAGCTTATTATTCAAGTTATTCCTCTCATTACCGTCAGATGAATGAACATCAGTCAGACCTTGACGATGACTCAACATACGGATATACGCTCAACAGTACAAAAAATGCCATTGCTGATATAGGCATAAATACTCAGTATATGCAGCAGTTCGGTGAAACATACCTCTTGAAGGCTGGAATAGGTTATGTTAGCCATGATTATCATCCGGAAGGATTGGTCAATGAATATGCAGATGCTTCAGAAAAATGGAGTGACAATAACGATAATCCATCGGTAAAATCAAATGAGATATTCGCATATCTCGATAATCTTTTCAATTTCGGAGAGGTTGCCTCTCTTGATGTAGGATTGAGATTTGTCGACCATTTTATTCAAGGCAAATCATTTCCGCGGCTTGAGCCGAGAGTCTCATTCAGAATAAATCTTACGCGTGATTATAGCTTAAAGGCATCATACGCCCGTATCAACCAGTTTGTGCAGCAGGTGTCGAGCAACTATATCAACCTTCCCACCGACCTGTGGCAACCTGTCGGCAAGGGCGACAAGCCGCTGGGAAGCGATCAATTCTCGCTGGGCCTTTACGGTAACCTTCCAATAGATATGTATTTCTCTGTGGAGGGATGGTACAAAGGTATGCGTAATCTTGTGGAATACCGGGAAGGAATATCATCACTAAATCCCGGTCTTGAATGGGATGAAAAAACTACAACAGGCAAGGGGTGGGCTTACGGCGTCGATCTCAGTGTCAGCAAGGAAATCGGAAGAGTGACCGGCTCTGTGAGCTATGGACTCATGTGGAACTGGCGAAAATTTCCCGAACTTAATAACGGAGGAAAATTCCCTGCCAAGTTTGACAACCGCAATAAAATCAACATCAATGCCACATACAGGCTCAACGACCACATCGAGTTCAACGCCGGCTGGACTTATATGACAGGGAACCGTCTCACACTTTCTCTATATAATTATGATGAGCCGGGCAATAATTTTCCGGATGCCCCCTCTACCGGTATTGCAAATTCCGGATTCGACTGGGAACAGGCCTCAGGTCTTGACTACTACCACAGCCGCAGCAATGTCCGACTTCCCGCATATCATCGTCTTGACATCGGCATGAGCATTTTCAAAAAACTGAAAAATGGAGCAAGAACAATCTGGAACTTCAGTATATACAACGCCTATTGCCGCATGAATACCATGACCATAAAGAAGGATAATTTTGTTGGTGGCGGCGACCCTAACCGTTCGTTCCAGAAGTTCAGCCTCATTCCTGTCGTACCATCAGTTTCATGGACTTATGAATTTTAATGATATGAGAAATCTGTTTATAAAGACTTTTGCCGGATTGTTGTCAACGATGATGCTGTCAGGTTGTTATCAGGACATCGATCTTGACAAATACAAGGGACAGGAAGGTGAACACCTGCTGACAATCAACTCTATAATCAATCCGGATTCCACAATAACGGTAGCAGCCACAAAAACTTACTTTTTCTCCGATATCCATAACGAGCGCGACTATGTGCGCGATCTTGATATCCGGATAAAGGTAAATAATCGAGACTGCGGCAGGATGATGTTCGATCCGGAAACCAAGCTATACATTTCGGATATAAAGCCCACTGAGAAAGATACAGTGGAGTTATCAACGGTATATCTGGATAAAATTGTAAACTGTAAGGACGAAGTCCCTTCCAAAGTCAGGATTGAATCCGTATCAGCCGAACGTCAAGGCCCTGTGTCAATCTATTCGGACAATGATTATATAATCACTTACAGAATTAGATTTTCGGATCCTGCGGACGAAAAGAATTATTATTTCCTGCATTATGACATGGAATGGCCGTCCAACAGTGTCAGAATGGGCGAACGAGACTATACCTTTGAATTTGTATTCCAACAGCTCGCCAATATAATAAACTCCAATATTCCCGGGTGGGAGCCGTATTCCCCGTATGGACTTCCCTTCTCCGATGATGGAATTGAAGGAAGAACCCATACGCTTGTCGTCAAGGAGATCCTACAGGGCGGACACGGCTATAACCTTACTCGTTACAACGAAATGAAACGAAAGTTCAAGCTTTTCTCAATCTCCAAAGACTATTATGAATATCTCCTTAGTGTGCTTTATAATGATACCGATTCAGAAGGTCTGCACGGAGGAATGATTGACTTGGGAATTGCAGAACCGATGAAATACTTTTCCAATATTATGGGTGGAATCGGTATATTCGCGGCATATTCTCTCGATGAAACCGATCTGGATGTAATTCAGATTTGTGGGAAATTTCCAAAATAAAAGATATTCTTAAACGGCCGTTTTTGAGAATGTCCGGCAATAGGGCTTCAGACTGCCTCATTCAAGGAAATATCCGTATCAAAACCCATATCTAAATCAAGTTCTCTTTTCATGAGAGAAACTTGGTTTTAGAAACTCCCTAAATCGACTTCTTGCCATAAGTGGTATTTTTAACCCACTTATGGCAAGGATACCGCCACTGGTACTGGGACTGACTGAAACTCCATGTCCAAGGCTTCCTCAATCTTACTGATTGTCTCTAAGGACAGATTCTCTTTACCTTTAAGTATCTTGGATACATATTGGGGAGTACAGCCCATTCTGTGGGCAAGTTCTTTCTGATTAACTCCCAAAAAATCCATACGGTCAAGCATTTCCATAGCTATTTTTTGGGAACGTCGAAGCCACCGACTGTTTTCAAGCCGGTAAATAGCATTTTCCCTCCATCTCGATGGAGTTGCCGATGCAAAATCTTCCAATCTTTTTCTTTCCATAATATATAGCTTTTATCTTTGTCTTATTTTTATAACACTTTGATAAGCGTTTATATTGAGTCAAACTCTATGTAATCATCAAAGCTGATGGCATCATAGACACTTTCAGCCATCAAAAAATTCCTGACATTTTCGAGCTTGCGCAACTCTGCCGTAGTGTGTTCTCTTTCTTCCATCTTATGCGTCAACTTTATAGCACCTCCTGTTATGAGGAACTTACCATCATCAAGTTTGATAGCATAAAGTCTTAACCATGACACATGCCTTGATGATGATCCTGGACGTGTCTTCTCTTTATTAAGGACATTCATCCCTGTACTCATATTATCCAAGGGCCTAAATACCTTATTCAAATCATCTACATCCAGCATTAAGATTGTTCTTTGCAGAATTTCGTTGTCGTCTAATGTATCTTGTATTGCCTCATTGATGTTCTCAATAGCAAAATACTGTTTCAGGTCAGAGGAATGTTCTTGGAAAAATGACCTGAGCTATATGACATCACTCCATTTGTCGAACAATGTTTCAAGAATATTATCCGAATCTCCGTCATATCGCACAGCATACAGGTTGCCATCTTCCGTTATTCTGTCAAATGTCATTTCTCAAATCTTTATTTCTGCAAAGTTAGAAAAATTTTTTTATTCAATCAACCTATAGGTTGATTTTTATCTATTGCACTCAATTTTATTCTTTAGATAACGAACAGGCTACACTATCTGAATATTTTTATATCTTTATACAGATAATCAAATACTACATTAGATATGACCATAGGACATGCAAGGGTATCTACATCCGGACAGAATCTTGACGGACAGTGCGACAGTCTCCGGCAAGCCGGATGCGAGAGGATATACAGTGAGAAAATATCGGGAGCCAAAGCGCAGCGTCCGGAACTGGAGCGGGACGCTCGACGCTTTGAGGGAAGGGGACACAGTGGTCATAACGGAACTGACCCGGCTGGGTAGATCCGTAAAGGAACTGTTCTCCATCATCGAGAGAGTGCATGAAGCCGGAGCCTTGATAAAGTCGCTCCGTGAGACTTGGCTGGATGCCACCACACCGCAGGGCAACCTGCTCTTCACAATCTTCGCCCGCCTATCCCGGTTCGAGAGAGACCTCATAACCCTTCGTAAAGCACAACTCTATTCAGGTAGAGACATCGCAAATAGTTACTGCCGTACCATTCTTTCCTATCGTGTATTTCATATTTTTATATTGTTTTATTGCCGCAAAGATAATCATTAATCTATCCAACAAAAACAAATCACTAAACCACAAAATGTTTGTTTCGCTATATCAATAATTATCGCTAACTTTGCACTACCTTTGAAAGAAGGGATAGACATCAATAACAAAACATCAATGAAATCAAAAATCATCGCAGTCGCCAACCATAAGTGAGGTGTAGGCAAGACAGCTTCGGTGACATCCATTGGGGCCATTCTTGCATCAAGAGGGAAGAAGGTTCTGCTCGTAGATCTCGATACCCAAGCAAACGGATAATAAAGGCTCTTGAACAGAACTATAATTACAACAAGGTTCAAAGCGGTGCTGCCTTCACCTCTCTAATCGGAATGGAATCACTTCTTGACAACTGCCGACATTTCAAAGAATGGATTGAACATATCAAAAAATTTAGTTCTCAGTAATCTAATTAGTTTTCTTCATAACTATGTAATAATAGACAAACTCAATAAAGACAGACAACAGACATACATGATGCACCGTATCGCTATAATACTCACCTCTCTTCTTTTACTTTTTAGCTGTTCAGAAAACAAGCTAGATGAACGGCTAGTACATATCAATGAAAACGTTTCTGAATCACCAGTTGAAGCGTTGTTACATCTTGATAGCATCAACTATAAGGACTTATCCGAGGCAAATAAATATTTCTACCATCTCGTAAGAATAAAAGCCGAAGACAAAGCATATATCAAACACTCTTCTGATAGTATTATTCTCAAAGTAATTAGCTACTATGCAACTCACGATAAAGATAAATTATACACAGAAGCCCTTTACTATGGAGGGAGGATATATCGTGATATGGGAGACAGTCCGAATGCTCTGAAATATTTTCACTTGGCGTTAGACAACCTTACAGAAAGGGAAGCGGACAACAATTTGAAAGCAAGGGTTCTAAGTCAGACAGGGAGATTACTAACGGGTATCAGTTTGTTTGACGAGGCTATTCCATACATAGAAGAATCTTTAAAAATTTGTGAGCTTAATAAAGACACTGTAAATATCGTATATGAACTTCAGCTATTGGGTGGAACATACCTTCGGGCAAAGAAATATCGTTTAGCCGAACATTATTTTAATAATGCTATTGAAATGAGTTCTAATTTACCTGTCTCTTTCAATGCAAAGGCTAAGATGTATTTAGCTGATGTGAAATATCAAACAGGTCAGTTAGATTCGGCCTTAGTCTTGATTCGTAACACTCCTGATTTAGTCAAACCAATCGCCCGTAATAGTGCCTTGGCTGCTGCTGCTGAAATCTATTTAGAGAACGAATTATTAGATTCTGCATACATATATGCCCGTGAATTACTCAATAGTTCGGATTCAACTAATAAGAGAACAGCCTACCAAGTTATGACTTCTCCCAAATTAAAAAAATTAAATCCTTTAGATACTTTATATCAATACATATCAGAGTATCGAGAGCTTCTTGAGAATTACCATGACGACAACAAAATCCAACTTGCTATAAATCAGCAAAATTTTTATAACTATCAACAATATGTGATTAAACAAAAAGAAGCTGAAGCATATAACGCAACTCTGCTTAAATGGATTTTCGGCATCTCCTCTTTATGTCTTATGCTTGGCATGGCGGTATTCTACTACAAAAACAAGGTCAATAAAACCCTTGTTGAATTACACTTAGCTCTTGAAAGTATAGATATCCTTAATGAAAATATATCTCAGACAAATATAAATTCAATAACCCCTGAGG
>JAIDJJ010000043.1 GCA_029052265.1 Muribaculaceae bacterium | reverse complement strand
ACGAAAAATAAATGAACAAATGCCAGGCATATATTGCGGCAATCTATAAAGCCGTTCATCAGTCGTTATGGAACCCCATAATTCCATCTTCACAACTTCATATCTCGCTCACACTATAAGCCAATCATATGCACATTTATTTATCGTAGGTACTTAGGTGTTCTATGTAATTCTATTTATGAACAATACAACTTTTAAGTTGTATTATATAAAAATAATTGCTAATTTTGTAGAAAATAGCATATATGAAATTTGACCTTATCACAGACAATGGCACTCTATGGGCAGTAAGATATGAAGACAGCCTTGATAATGTGCTTGACACTATTCTTGATCAATGGAATGATGTGGTATGGCTACGCTCCTTTTTCAAACAGAATATAACCGATTTGACATCTTATTTCAAGATAACAGATGTCAATCAAGCCATATATGACACTATTAAGATAGTGAAAAATTACAGTGTCTTATAATGGACATTTCTCCGGATGCCAATCTTGATGAGATTTTTCGACCTTTGGAAAATGAGCGAACAACGGAAATCTTTCTTGGGAAAGAAAAGGCACGCCTTCGTAATACACCTCGACATGCTTCATGGCTCCGAATATATGCCATCAAATTAGAACCGGGTATATACATTATCACAGGTGGGACAATCAAATTGACTCGGACCATGCAAGAACGGCAACATACATTGGTTGAATTGGCAATGATGGAAAAAGTAAGAGGATATCTGATTGATAACGGAATTTCTGATGTAGATTCGTTTAATGCCTATCTTCGAGAACTAAGTTAAGAAAGGAGATTGAAATGAAGACAAAAGAAGAAACAATATCGAAACTGAATGAGCATCGAAGCACGAGCCCCTCTAAGTGGCGCGAAAATGCAGAATGGCGTATGGTAAATAGAACATGGTTGAGATATTCACAACAAATCGCCATGATGATGCTTGATAGAATGGAAGAATTAGGCATTACCCAAAAGGCATTAGCAAAAAGAATGGGCTGTTCCCAACAATATATATCCCGCGTATTGAAAGGAACAGAGAATCTGTCTATAGAGACTATTTCAAAAATTGAGAATGCACTTGAATTGTCAATACTTGAACCGGCTTTTACGATTCATTGACCGTTTTAACAATTCTAACAAAGACAGTTAATTTATAAGTACCTACGATAAATAAATGTGCATATGATTGGCTTATAGTGTGAGCGAGATATGAAGTCGTGAAGATGGAATTATGGGGTTCCATAACGACTGATGAACAGCTTTATATGTTGCCGCGATATATGGCTGGCATTTGTACATTTATTTTTCGTAGGTACTTACATTAATTTTAATTGGCATTCCTTTTGCACTACAAAATTACCAAAAAAAATACGACTTTCATTAATTAAAATAGCAGTAACGTAATTAAAAGGGTAAAAGTCTGTTGTATTCTCGGAAATATAT
>JAIDJJ010000429.1 GCA_029052265.1 Muribaculaceae bacterium | reverse complement strand
ACTAACGACTAATGACTAATGACTAACGACTAACCGACTAATGACTAACTACCAATTACCAATTACTAACTACTAATTACTAATTGATAGTGACGCCTTCGCCTTCAACCACCTTACCGATAACTGATGCTTTCTCGCCGGCTTTGGTAAGAATCTCGATCGCCTTGGGTGCGTCTTCTTCGTTGACAGCGAGAACCATTCCGATGCCCATGTTGAAGATGTTGAACATCTCACGGTGGGGAACCTTCCCATATTTTTCCAAAAGACGGAACACCGGCAGGATTTCCCAGCTCCCTTCGGTCACTTCTATGCCCTGACCTGCGGAAAGAATACGGGGTATATTTTCATCAAACCCTCCGCCTGTGATATGTGCAATGCCGTGCACATCCACCTCTTTGAGCACTTCATGCACCTGCTTCACATAAATACGTGTAGGGGTGAGAAGCATTTCTCCAAGAGTCCGGTCGCCGGTCTCCTCATATTTGAGATTGAGGTCAAGATTGTTGTCAGCCACTATTTTGCGGACAAGGCTGAAACCGTTGGAGTGAACGCCTGAAGAGGCAATCCCGACAAGCACGTCTCCCGGTTTCACTTTGGAGCAGTCAATGAGATTGTCTTTTTCCACCGCACCTACTGTAAATCCGGCAATGTCGTAATCGTCTTCTGCATACATTCCCGGCATTTCGGCAGTCTCTCCACCGACAAGCGCGCATCCCGCCTGGCGGCATCCTTCGGCTACGCCCGCCACAATAGCCTCGACTACCTCCGGATGGTTTTTACCTACCGCCACGTAGTCAAGAAATAAGAGAGGCTCCGCACCTTGCGCGAGCACATCATTCACGCACATTGCCACAGCATCGATGCCTATTGTGTCATGTTTGTCGAGAGCGAACGCAAGTTTGAGCTTGGTGCCGACACCGTCAGTGCCGCTTACAAGGATCGGATGTTTGTAATTGAGCGAGCCGAGGTCAAACATTCCGCCGAATGCGCCTATATTGCCCATGCATCCGCGACGATTTGTCGACGCCACGTGTTTCTTGATACGGCTTACCACTTCGTAGCCGGCTTCAAGGTTCACGCCGGAGGCTTCATAACTTTTTGCCATTTTATATCTTTGTTTTTAGTTTTCGTTTCTTTCTGTTTCCGGTTTCGTTTTTTGAGGTTGGAGGCAGGGATGGTTTGAACCGTGGTGGATCATGCCGATCCCTGAACTCTCAACCCAGAACTTTAACCTCTCAACATTAACTCAATTTCCTTTAAAATATGCCACAGCATTGGCAAACAGATTCTGACGCTTGTTGCCGGCGATGTTTTTCATCAGCCCGTCGGCATATCGCTCGGAGTGTGCCATCTTGCCGAGGATCAGTCCGTCAGGAGATATGATGCCTTCGATGGCTTCCGTACTTCCGTTGGGGTTTGCCGGAGAATCCATTGTCGCGTTTCCTTCGCTGTCGGCATACTGGAAAGCGATCTGTCCGTTTTTACGGAGTGTGGCTGCAAGATCGGCATTTGCCACAAACTTACCCTCTCCGTGAGATGCAGCCACGGCATGCAGCTCTCCAATCTCGAATCCGGCGAGCCAGGGAGATGCCACAGATCCTACACGAGTGTTGACAATCTGTGAGATATGGCGGTTGATGTCATTGTGGAATAATGTGGGTGAGTCTGCGTCCAGCTCCCCGATCTTTCCGAACGGAAGCAACCCGGATTTAACCAAAGCCTGGAATCCGTTGCAGATTCCGAGAATAAGACCTCCGCGGGCGTGCAGGCGTTCGATGGCGGCTTTTACCTTTTCATTCATTATTACACTGGCGATAAATTTACCGCTGCCATCGGGCTCGTCACCTTCCGAGAATCCTCCCGAGAATGCGAGAATATCGCAGGCATCGATCAGGGAAGCCATCTCGGATGTGGATTTCTCAATATCTTCAGCCGACAGATTGCAGAATACGGAAGTGGTGATTTCCGCCCCTTCAGCCGCGAATGAGGCTGCCATATCGTAGTCGCAGTTTGTACCAGGGAAAACGGGCAGGTAGACTACAGGATGTTCTTTGGGCTCACCCTTGTATTTTACAGTGTTTTCGCCAGAAACGGCATTCTCCACTTTCCCTCTCACCTGGGTGCGGTCGGGATAAACGGAGGTGAATTTTATGCGGTTTGCCTCAAAAGCCTCTTCAATAGGGATTTCTACCCCGTTGACCACTATGGTCGCATTGCCGGTTGTCTCACCGATAAGATCGAAATCGGGAAGATGCAGCATGTCTTTGCTTTCCACCACGATTGATCCGTTGCCATAGTTGAACAGGTCTTCTTCTTTCACTTTCACGTCGGCGCCGATAAGGTTTCCGAAGCTCATTTTTGCAAGAGCTTCCGCAAGACCGCCGAATCCGAGAGCATATCCGGATACGACAGTTCCCTCTTCAATGAGGCTCTGCAGCATCTTGTAGTTGGTCTTCAGCCTTACGGTGTCGGGCATCAGAGAGGGGAGGGGGGTATGGCGCACTATATATATGAAATTGCCTGGAGACTTAAATTCCGGGCTGATCACATGGCGGCTGTCTACAGGTGCGACTCCGAATGCGATCAGTGTCGGGGGCACGCTTATATTGGCGAATGTACCGCTCATTGAATCCTTGCCTCCGATAGATGCGAGTCCAAGTTCTGTCTGCATCCTGAGAGTGCCGAGAAGTGCGGCGAGAGGTTTACCCCACGATTCGCGTGAGTGCATGCGTTCGAAATACTCCTGATATGAGAAGCGCATCCGTTCGTAATCGGCACCGGCAGCGACAGCTTTGCTGACAGCCTCGATCACCGAATATGCAGCACCATGATACGGACTCCAGCTGGTGAGGAACGGATTGAACCCGAATGCCATCATGCTGGCTGTGTCAGTATGGTGGTTGCCTACGGGAAGTTTCTGTACCGACACTTGAGCTTCAGTGCCTTGAGTCTTGCCTCCGAAGGGCATGAGGACAGTAGACTTGCCGATAGAGGAATCAAAATGCTCGATCAGACCTTTTTGTGAGGTCACGTTGTCGTCGGCAAGCAGGTTGAGGAATTTTTCTTTCAGGTCATCCCCCTTTATTTCATGTGCAAAGGGATTGCGTGGTTCGATTGTGCCGATTGTGGCTTGGGCGAAATGCCGTGCTCCTGCGGAGTCGATAAATTCGCGGCTGAGGTCAGCGACAATCTTGTCGCCAAAGAACATACGCATTCTTCCGGTAGAGGTGACATCTGCCACATGGTTGACCTCAAGGTTCTCCTCATGGCAGTATTTCATAAATTCCTCCATGTCTTTTTTCTCGACCACCACCGACATGCGTTCCTGGCTCTCGCTGATTGCAAGTTCGGTTGTATTGAGTCCGGAATATTTTGTCGGCACACGGTCAAGATGAATGTCGAGACCGTCTGTAAGCTCGCCTATGGCAACGCTGACACCACCGGCACCGAAGTCGTTTGATTTCTTGATAAGACGAGTCACCTCCGGACGGCGGAACAGACGGGCTATCTTACGCTCTTCGGGAGCGTTTCCCTTCTGCACCTCGCTGCCGCATTCTTCAAGAGATGAGGTGGTGTGTTCTTTTGAAGATCCGGTGGCTCCGCCAATGCCGTCGCGTCCGGTGCGTCCGCCGAACATGAGGACCACATCCCCCTCTGCAGGGCTTTCGCGGCGCACGTCGGAGGCTTTGACCGCCCCTACAACCGCCCCGACTTCAAGGCGTTTAGCCACATAGTCGGGATGGAATATCTCGCGTACATGAGTTGTAGCAAGCCCGATCTGGTTTCCGTAAGAAGAATATCCGGCAGCCGCTCGGAGAGAAATCACACGTTGAGGGAGTTTCCCTTCCATTGTTTCGGCAACAGGTTTGTAGATATCGCCGGCACCGGTGACGCGCATTGCCTGATAGACGTAGCTTCGTCCGCTCAACGGGTCACGTATCGCGCCGCCGAGACATGTGGATGCGCCGCCGAAAGGTTCTATTTCAGTTGGATGGTTATGAGTCTCGTTTTTGAACTGTAGTAGCCATCGTTCGGTCTCACCGTCCACATCCACATCCACATATATGCTGCAAGCGTTGTTTTCCTCACTTTGTTCGAGGTCTTCCAGAAGTCCTTGCTTGCGCAGATATCTTGCTCCGATAGTGGCGAGATCCATTAGGCACAGCGGTTTGTTTTCCCTGCCGAGCTGCTGCCTGATCTCGTGCCACTGGCGCAGGCTTTCTTCGAGGTCAGCCGATGCGAAAGAATCGTCTACCTTAATGTCGGTAAGCTCAGTGGTGAAGGTTGTATGGCGGCAATGGTCGCTCCAGTATGTGTCGAGAATACGTAGTTCAGTCTCGTTGGGATCGCGACCTTCGGCTGTGAAATATTTCACGACTTCCATGAGGTCGTCGCCGTTCATAGCCAACCCTTTCTCTTTGCACCATGCAGGCGCGTCGGCATCTGTAATGGAACGGAATCCCTCAAGCACGGGCACGGGTTTTGCAGCGGCTCGTTCCGGGGCAGCAAGAATAGAAAGGTCTTTCTCTCTTGATTCCACTGCGTTTATGCAATAGTGGGCTATTTTCTTCATCTCGTCATCTGCGACAGAATTGTCGAAAATGATGAGCTTCGCACTGCGTATTTCAATGTCGGCATCCGGTTTGATCAGCTTCACGCACTCCACGGCAGCTGCCGCACGCTGGTCAAATTGTCCGGGAAGCGATTCAATTGCGAGATAGGGGAGGTTGCCGATTTCGATCTCTTTTGAAACGGTGTCTGTGGCAGGTTCGCCGAACACCTTGTAGCTGCTTTTTTCTACAAGTTCCGGAGTGAATCCGAACAGGTCGTACACACAGAGCAAGCGCAGCTGCTGAATATTCAATCCGAGATTGGAGTTGAGCTCGTTGCGGAGACTTTCCGCCTCCACACGGTAAGGCTCTCGTTTCTCTACGAAAATTCTATATGGTGTCATGATGATAGAGTTAGAATATGGATTCTTAGTCGAGTGTGGACGCCAATACCTTTTCAGCCTGCTGCCGACGGAACCCGTCTAATTTCTCTTTAAGTCCCGCGTCGGTGATGGCGAGCATCTCGATGGCGAGCAGTGCGGCGTTCTTGGCGCCGTCGATGGCTACAGTGGCTACAGGGATGCCTGAAGGCATCTGCACCATTGAAAGAAGGGAGTCAAGACCTTCAAGGGTCTTCCCTTTGATGGGCACGGCAATAACGGGGAGCGTGGTGAATGCCGCGACTACTCCCGCCAGATGAGCGGCGCCTCCCGCGGCTGCGATCACAGTGGCGAATCCACGGTCGCGCAGACCGCTTACCCATTCTTCGAGCTGTGCCGGAGTGCGGTGAGCGCTCAAGACTTTAGTTTCAGACTCAACACCAAACTGAGCGAGTGTCTCAGTGGCTGCTTTCATGACTCCCCAGTCGCTGGTGGAGCCCATAACAACACCTATTTTCACTTCTTGATCAAGTTTAAAAAACGAAATGGGCGCCACAAAAACTGAGGCGTCCACTCACATTATATTGTTACACTTTTTACCTGCTTGTCGCGTCCGGACACATGTCGGCGCATAGTCACCACAAAAGAGCTTACGTTTGTTCCCGAAAAATACTGACGCGCACTTTTGATGCTCGAAATCTTGCCAGGCTTTCGTCTGGTTAGAGATATGTCGTGGCGTTGCGGATTCATGCGGAATCGGGATGTCGGCTTCCCGAAAAGGGATTTGTGGTTCTGTGTGCAAAATTAGTAAATATTTCTGACATAATCACTATCCGGGAGTGTTAAAGTTTAGAATAAAAAGGGCACTTTATGGGTTGACTCATTTCAAAAAGTCGATACGTGTGTGGCTGTTTTCGGGAAGTGAGATTTTGATTTTTCGTTGAAATGGCTTAACTTTAGCACCATGAAATTTAGAACTGAATATATTCCCGGGCGGTCATCGCTGGTCTTGTCGCCCGAAATGCCTGTAGTGTTGCTGGGATCCTGCTTCGCGGACAACATGGCGGCGCGCATGCGATCTTGTCTGTGGAACGCGTGCAATCTTCTTGGCACTCTTTATAATCCGCTGTCAATTGAGAAAGCCCTCCGGGCTCTTCTTTTTTCATCTCATCCCGGAATGGAATTTTATGAGTCGCTTTTTCAGGCTGGCGGCAGGTATCATTCCTGGTTGTTTGACTCCAGAATCTCGGCAGAGAAAAGAGATGACTGCATGGCGGCATTTTTAGAAAGGAAAGAGTCTTTGGAATCGCTTCTTGGCAGTGCCAAAGCGATGTTTGTGACTTTCGGCACTTCCTGGTGCTATTATCTTGCCGATAGAAAAGACTATGTGGTGGCGAATTGCCACAAACAGCCTGCATCACTGTTTTACAGGCGAAGGGTGTCGGTTGAAGAGATTGTGGAGCGGTGGGTTGATATCGCAATGATGTTGAAAGATAGATATCCGCATCTTGAAATTGTCTTCACCGTCAGTCCGGTGCGCCATTTGAAGGACGGTTTCTCAGGCAACTCCCATTCCAAGGCGGTTCTTCTTCTTGCAACGGAGGAATTGTGCCGGCGGCTTGATTTTTGTCATTATTTTCCGGCATATGAGATTGTAAACGATGATTTGCGCGACTATCGTTTTTATGCTTCTGATCTTGTGCACCCATCTGAAGAGGCGGTTGAATATATCTGGGAGATTTTTCGCTCCACTTTTGTAGATTCTGCAGGGGAAATGGTTTTGAAAGAGGGGGAAAAAATATTTAAGGCATGGATGCATCGTCCGTTGCCGTCATCCACACGGTGTCCGTCGGCAGAGTCTGTGGAAAAAGAGGAACGGCGGCGGGAGGAGATAAGGCTTCGTCATGCCGCTTTCAGGGCTCTTCATCCCGGCATGTTGCCAATTGACGGTTAGGGAGGTGTCTCGCCCCATTAGAGCGCTCTTATGCCTGTGATAAAAATAGTTTCATTGTGTTTGGTTTTATGAAAGATTATCGAGCAAAATGAAATATAATCCGAATTTGTGTTAAAAATTGGATTGCCGGAGGTTGAAATCGCGATAAAACGGTAATATGGATTTGTTGTTTATTCAAATGACAAAATCAAAACCTATGAAAACACAAAAGAATTATCGGTACCAGATACATGACGGAGATTCTTGTAAGGTGCATTCGGATTTAAATTATGAGGATCATCTGATAGAAGATCATCCGCAGAAACAGATAGAGGATCATCCCCGTAAACAGATAGAGGATCATCATATTGCCGAGGCTCCCGTGGCTGCCGCTGCGGCTCCTGTTGAGGAGACGCCGGAGATCGCTGCAGTAGGAGCGCCCGTTGAAGGTGGCACATCTTCACATTGGTGGGCATGGTGTGTGGCTGCTCTGGCAGGTCTGTGCATTGTGGCTGCAGGTCTGTATTATGGTTTCAGAAATGATAATGACCCGGTCAAAGGTGACAAATATGCATATTCCGTTTCTGGTAGAGATGCGGCAAAGGCGTCATCCTCGCAGGGGGCGGCTATTTCAGGCGAAGCTTCGGGAAAGGAGAATGTAGTGGATTATGTATATTATTTCGGCAACGACAAGTCAGCGGTGATTGACAATGAAAATCTCGAGCAGATGGCAGACAAAATAGAAGACACCGGGGCGGATGTGGTTGTGACCGCTTATGCCAGCCAGGTCGGCAACGAGGCATATAACAAGGTCTTAAGTGAAAAACGAGCCAACAATATAGCCGGTTATCTTATAGCGCATGGAGTGCCGCGGAGTCATGTCAAAGTTGTTTCAAGCGGAGAAACCACAAATTATGGAGACGAAGCACACAATCGTCGGGCAAATATTCATGTGGTATATCCGGGACAAGGGTGATAAATAGAATGCAAATTCTCGGTAAGTATTGGTGTGCCTGTGGTAGAGGTTAAACAGAAATTGATACGGCAGGATAAAAAAATGTCTCACATGCACAATGTGAGACATTTTTTATAAGTGTACATTTGTTATTTCAATTGGATGAAAACGGGAGTCCATGCTTTTACCGCCACAGGACGGGAAATCCCGTCTACATTTACATTTGCGTCGGCATCGCTGAAAATTATAGCCACTTTGTTTTTGCTTTCAGTATCCTGTTTGGTCACAACCAATACGTTCCCTCCATTTTCAGTCTTGCTTTGGTCGAACTGTGCTGTGCCACGCCACATTGCCGGATTTTTTGCACGGAACTTCATGGCGTTGGATATGTAGTCTGCCAGCCTGCGTTCTCCCGTATTGCGGGGTGAGAGGTGTCCTGATGTGCGGGCTATATTGTCTTTCTGTGCGCCTACGGCGTCTCTGGTGTGGTCGGCAAACTCGTCTCCGTAATAGAGAGTCACCGGACCGGAATATGCGGCAAGAATCGCGTTGCGCGTCATCATCTTCTCATAATAGAAAGGGTCTGCGGGATCGAAATGGTCAGCAAGCCTGTATCCGTCGTGATTCGACAGGAATAGGTTTGGCATGACCTTGTCGTTGAGGTATCCTCTTGCCGAGGGGGTGGAAAGTACGGTCACAATGTCGTCCCATCCGTTTTCGAGTCCTTCCGACCCGGTTTCCTGCATTGCTCCGCTGATAAGGTCTTTCCCGTCGAAATCAAACGCGCTGAGAAGCCCGCCGTCTTTGTAAACACCTTTGTTTATCACGTCGGCGGTTCCCCAGTCTTCGCCGACCATATAGCCGAGAGTACCCCATTTTTCACCCTTGGCTTTCCGTTTGGCGGTCACTTTTTCCACGGCGCCGCGTATCTCGTTCCAGTAGTTGTGTCCCCCTTGACAAGCCTGATACGCCTGGTCGAGACGCCATCCGTCTATTCCGAATTTGTCAATCCAGTAGGTGGCGACTTCTTTTATATAGTCAAGCGACCCGGGATATGATATGTTGCCGGTTCCTCCTTGAGGACCGCGGTCACACTCTGTCACAGTCACATCAAGAGTGTTGCCGGAAGGGGAGGGGGCTGTCACACCGCCGTGGTGTCCGAACACTCCGTCAAGAATGACATATATCCCTCTTTTGTGGGCTTCGTCTACCAATTCCCGGAGGTCATCTTCCGTGCCGAAGTGGGGATCTATGGCAAAAAAGTTGTTGGTGAAATATCCGGTGGACTGCAGTTTCTCACCTCCGGAGGCATTGGAGCTGTCGAAAATGGGAGTCATCCACAGTGCGTTGGCACCAAGTCTTTTGATGTGGTCAAGAGAGTTGATGATTCCACGCAGATTGCCGTTTTTCATTGCATTGTCGGGTCCCCACATTGCGGCGTAGCCTGTGGCTCCCTTTGGATCATGCTGGAATGAAGCCACCATCACTTGATAGATGGTGAGTTCCCGCGGGTCGCCTGTGAGTCCGTAGGCATGACTGATGCCGAAGATGCCGGCGAGGAGGGCGAGCAGAATAAGTCTGAAATTTTTCATGTTGTGTTAAGCAAAAAATTAAAATTGTCAAAAAATAGCCGTCCACACACGTCGCCACGGGAGATCCGGATTGTCACCCGGGTTCATGGTGCGGGATGGCGGTAAAATATTTCAATCTACAAATTTAATGATTAATTTTTGATAATAGAAGGAGTCATATACTTTTTGCGTATATTGTTTTATTTCCTTAAAAAAACTCTGTCCCGATCTTTGTGTAATTGCGGTGTCGTTTTCTCAATTTTTTCGGAGATGTGCCGTGCGAATCGAAATATCCGGGCGGGACATAATAAAACGTATGATGACTTATAAATTGAAAATTGTCTTGCGTGATTCAGGATTTTTGGTTAACTTTGCAGGCAAAATAAATGAAATGACGGCAACCTACAAAAGTCGAAAATCGTTTGTAATCTGCACACAGGAATTGATGCAAAACGGAAGCAATTGCCTCCCGGCAAACTTCTTTTTTTAGATATTAAGGCAACTCATTGGTGAGTTGCCTTTTTTTATATCCAAGATCCGTGTGTGACTCTGACGAATGCCGGCTTTCCGGTCTGTCTTAAAAAAAGAAAGTCTATGAGTTCAGAAAACACCCTTTTGATAGCCCATGCCAATGTATGGACAGACGGCAAGTTCCAACTCTCCCAAGTCGCAGTCAGCGATGGAATAGTGATTGAAGTTGGTGAGAAAATAGAGTCTCAGGTATCAGGCACTGTAAAGACAGTCGATGCCTCGGGTAAATATCTTGTCCCGGGTCTCGTAGACATGCACGTTCATTTCCGGGAGCCCGGCTATTCTTATAAGGAAACAATAAAGGACGGGAGCCGTGCGGCGGCGGCGGGAGGCTTCACGACAGTTTGCACCATGCCTAACCTGAATCCGGCTCCGGATTCTGTGGAGAATCTTGAGCGGCAACTCGATATCATACGCAGGGACGCGGAGATCGACGTATTGCCTTATGCCACGATTACAAAGCAAAGGATGGGTCATGAACTTGTGGATTATGCCGCTCTTGCCCCGATGGTGGCAGGTTTCTCTGACGATGGCACCGGAGTGCAGGATGAGGATGTGATGCGTGAGGCAATGAAAGGTATCGCCCCGACCGGGAAAATACTCGCGGCGCATTGCGAAGTTGAGGCACTTCTTCGAAAAGGTTACATTCATGACGGCGAATATGCTATGCTCCATAACCACCGCGGCATATGTTCCGAATCTGAATGGAAAGAGATAGAAAGAGACATCCGGCTTGCGGAAGAGACACATTGCCGCCTTCATATCTGCCATATCTCGACAAAAGAGAGCGTAGACCTGATCAGGAAGGCAAAGGCGAGAGGGGTGTTGGTGACATGTGAGACAGGTCCGCATTACCTGACTTTCTGTGATGAAGACCTTAAGGAGGAAGGTCGTTTTAAAATGAATCCTCCTATCCGCTCCCGTGCTGACCGCGACGCATTGCGTCAGGGTGTTGCCGACGGCACGATAGATGTGATCGCTACCGATCATGCCCCCCATTCGGCAGAAGAGAAAGGGAAGGGTCTTGAGAAAAGCGCCATGGGTGTGGTAGGGCTTGAGACATCATTCGCCGCCGTCTATACCACAATGGTCAAGACCGGGCTTATCAGCATGGAACGTCTTGTGGAAATCATGTCGTTGAATCCTCGCCGTATTCTCGGGCTACCGGCAGCAGACGGCATACGCAAAGGGATGAAGGCAGACCTTACACTTCTTGATATAAATACCTGCGCTGTGGTGGATCCGGCAGGATTCCGCACCAAAGGGCGCGCCACACCATATGAAGGTATGCTTTTGAATGGCGCGGCAACCCTGACGGTCTCAAATGGAAAAGAGGTCTGGGGATAAACTGCCGCTGATTTGACTCATATAAGAAAAGGGAAAACAGACAATATCATATAAAAGAAAAAATGAAACCTTACACAAAAAAACTTGTGCTTGAAGACGGACGGGAGTTTCCGGGTATCGGATTTGCTTCTGACACCGACAGGGTGGGCGAGCTGGTGTTCAATACCTCGATGGTGGGGTATCAGGAAATTCTGTCAGATCCTTCCTATGCAGACCAGATAATAGTGATGACTTATCCCCTTATCGGCAACTATGGTATAACAGACGAGGATTATGAAACCAAGTTCCCCTCTATCGGCGGCATGATTGTGAAGGAAAACAATGATTCTCCCTCAAACTTCCGCTATACGAAGACACTCGCGGAAGTGCTTGAGGAAAACGGTATTCCGGCTATCAGTGGAATAGATACAAGGATGCTGACCCGTATCCTGCGCGACGCGCAAGGGATGAGGGCGATCATTACAGACATCGACACCCCTTCGGATGAGGCGGTGAAGAGAATAAAGAGTGTGGAGCGCCCGGTGGATCTTGTCAGCAAGGTTAGTTGTAAAAAGCGCTGGTTCTCCCGCACGGCAAATTATAAACACGACATAGTGGCGATAGACTGCGGTATGAAATATAATATGGTGCGCAGTCTCAACGCCCATAATTGCAATGTGACGGTAGTGCCCTGGAATACAACCGCAGAGCAGATAATGGCATTCAATCCTGACGGCGTGCTGATATCCAACGGTCCGGGTTCTCCGGAAGATGTGCCGGAAGTGGTGGAGACAATCCGCCGTCTCAGGGGAAAAGTCCCGATGTTCGGGATCTGCCTCGGGCATCAGCTGATCGCATTGGCGTATGGCGCGAAAATAGATGCCATCAATCCCGGTCACAGGGGAGGCAACCATCCGGTAAAAGAATTGAAAACGGGCAAAGTGCTGATCACTTCCCAGAACCACGGGTATGCCGTGGTGGAGGATTCGGTCAAGGACACTCCACTCTCGATCACGCATGTCAATCTTCTTGACAATACTGTGGAAGGGTGTGAATGCATTGAAGACAAGGTGATCTCCGTGCAGTTTCATCCGGAAAGCGCCCCGGGTCCGCAAGATTCGATCTATCTGTTTGACCAGTTTATCCAAATGATTCCGGAAGTTAAAAAATGACGTTACAGTACGGATTAACCAGCTATTCATTATTTAAGAGAAAAAGACAATGCCGAAACGTAAAGATATAAAGAAAGTGATGGTCATCGGGTCAGGTCCGATTGTGGTCGGTCAGGCAGCCGAATTTGACTATGCGGGCACGCAGGCGTGCACCGCGCTAAAGGAGGAAGGGTATGAGGTTGTCCTTGTGAACTCCAACCCCGCCACTATCATGACCGACCCGGAAATAGCGCATAAGGTCTATATGGAGCCGCTGACCCTTGAATATGTGGCAAAGATCGTGAGATATGAACGTCCCGATGCTATAGTGCCCGGACTTGGCGGACAGACCGGACTAAACCTTGCCGTGCAGCTTGCAAAAAAAGGGGTGCTCGAAGAGTGTGGGGTCGAGATTCTCGGCACATCATTCGAGAGCATCGAGCGGGCTGAAGACCGTGAGCTTTTCAAGGAACTGTGTGAAAGCATAGGGGAGCCGGTTCTTCCAAGTGATGTGGCAGGGAGTGTGGAGCATGCTGTGGAGATAGCCCGCAAGATCGGGTATCCCGTCATATTGCGTCCCGCGTTCACACTTGGTGGCACAGGAGGCGGTTTTGCCGATAATGAGGAGGAACTGCGCGAACTGATGCGCACCGCCCTCGACCTTTCGCCGGTGCATCAGGTGCTTGTAGAGAAAAGTATAAAGGGATTCAAGGAAATAGAGTTTGAGGTGATGCGCGACGCCAATGACACTGTTATCGCGATATGCTCGATGGAAAACCTTGATCCGGTGGGTGTACACACCGGCGACTCTATCGTTGTGGCTCCGGCGCAGACTCTTTCCAACAAGGAATATCAGCTTTTGCGCGACAGTGCGCTCAAGCTTATCCGTGCCCTGAAGATTGAAGGGGGCTGCAATGTGCAGTTCGCGTTGGATCCCCTTTCGTTCGACTATTATCTGATAGAGGTCAATCCGAGGGTGTCGCGGTCGTCGGCGCTGGCGTCAAAGGCGGCGGGCTATCCGATAGCGCGGGTAAGCGCGAAGATTGCAGTGGGGCTTCATCTTGATGAGATTGATCTCGGTCATGTGCCGGCAAGTTTCGAACCCGCCATCGACTATGTTGTCTCCAAGATAGCGCGTTTCCCGTTTGATAAATTTGCCGATGCCTCAAACGAACTCGGCACCCAGATGAAAGCCACCGGTGAGGTGATGAGCATAGGGCGGACCATGGAGGAGTCTCTTCTGAAGGCTGTGCGTTCGCTTGAGACCGGGGTGTGCCATCTTCATCACAGGAAATTCGACGGCATGACTACGGAAGATATGCTCGAATATATCGGAAAGGCTACCGACGACCGTATATATGCACTTGCGGAATTGCTGCGTCGCGATGTGGATGCCGGTATAATCTACAACCGTACGAAAATCGACATGTTTTTCCTTGACAAGATCAAGAATATAGTCGATTTCGAGAAAGTGATCAAATCTTCCCCGCATGATGAGAATGTGCTTCGTGATGCGAAGATAATGGGTTTCAGTGATAAATTCATAGGTCAGCTGTGGGGCAAGAGTGAATCGGAAATCTACCTTCTCCGTAAGAAATACGGTATCCGCCCTGTCTATAAGATGATTGATTCCTGTGGCGCGGAATTTCACGCAAGAACCAATTATTTCTATTCTTCCTATGAATGGGAAAATGAATCTGTACCGACCGACAGGAAAAAGATTGTCGTGCTTGGATCCGGACCGATCAGAATCGGACAGGGTGTGGAATTTGAC
>JAIDJJ010000428.1 GCA_029052265.1 Muribaculaceae bacterium | reverse complement strand
ATGGCAAAGCAAAAAACAGCCGCAACACCGGCGGCGGGCAGGATCAGCGATGCCGATGCGAAGAAAAAGGCTCTTGAAATGGCAATGGCTCATCTTGAGAAAGATTTCGGCAGCGGCACAGTGATGCGTCTCGGTGACGATGCAGTTCAGGATGTGGAGACCATCTCCACCGGTTCCATAGGTCTTGATTTTGCGCTTGGAGTGGGAGGCTTGCCACGTGGCAGGATCACAGAGATATATGGTGCGGAATCATCCGGAAAGACCACTCTCGCTATCCATGTGATAGCCGAAGCCCAGCGTCAGGGGGGCATATGCGCCATCATTGATGCGGAACATGCTTTTGACCGTTTCTATGCCGAGAAACTGGGTGTGGATGTCAACAATCTCTGGATAGCGCAGCCTGACAACGGCGAGCAGGCTCTTGACATAGCTGAACAGCTTATAAATTCAGGGGCTATCGACGTGCTTGTCATCGACTCCGTGGCTGCGCTCACCCCCAAGGCAGAGATCGAGGGAGAAATGGGCGACAAGAATGTCGGTCTTCATGCCCGTCTCATGAGCCAGGCGATGCGTAAGCTTACAGGATCGATTTCGCGTACACGCACATGCTGCATCTTTATCAACCAGATAAGGGAGAAGATCGGGGTGATGTTCGGCAATCCTGAGACCACCACAGGTGGCAACGCACTTAAGTTTTATGCATCAGTGCGTCTTGAGATACGTCCTTCTTCATTTATCAAAGACGGCGATCAGGCAATAGGTCGTCTGGTGAAGGTGAAAGTTGTGAAGAATAAGGTGGCGCCTCCTTTCATGAAGACAGAGTTTGAGCTGATGTTCGGAGAGGGTATTTCAAAGGCGGGCGAAATAATCGACCTGGCTGTTGAACTCGGCATCGTGAAGAAGAGCGGCGCATGGTTCTCCTACAACGGAAATAAACTCGGACAGGGACGCGATGCAGTCAAGGGAGTGATAAAAGACAACAAGGAGCTTTCTGCCGAACTGGAGAAGAAGATCATGGATGCCCTCAATGCCAAACGTGAGGAGGCTCGCAACAAGACTATCAATCCCTTCCTTCCTGGCAAGGAATCCACCCGCTCGGATTCAGATTCAGATGACGCTCCTGAGGAAATGGACGATGATTTCTCAGCGGATCAGGCAGCAGACGGAGATGATCTTTTCGGAGATGACTTTGAAGTGGAGATCGAAGACTGAAACCCATGCTTCATTGGCAATTAGCAATTAGCAATAATTTTACAGAAAAAATGGCAATCAAAGATTGCCATTTTTTTTATCAATATGGATTCTGGGGCATTGCGTTCCCTCCGGGACGCAATTGCTAATTGCTAATTACTAATTGTCAATTGCTAATTATCTGGAACAACGGAA
>JAIDJJ010000427.1 GCA_029052265.1 Muribaculaceae bacterium | reverse complement strand
CCTGCGCGGTAATCAAACAAAATATGTATAATATTACAACTGTGTAGCGTTTCATGTCGATTTGAAGACTTTAAACAATTAACAATTAGTAATTAGCAATTAGTAATTAGTAATTAGTAATTAGTAATTAGTAATTAGGTTAGCGTTTAGGGTTTCATGTCGGGTCAAGGCTTGAAGCATGGTCGGAATTATCGGTTTAGGTTGTCAGATTATTCCTAAACCATAAACTCTAAACCCTAAACCAAATTACTTGAAAACAACATCTTCGACATGCTCACCGATAAACATGGGAGCCATATCTGCAGTCTTGTACCAGCCCGGTTTACCAGGCATCTTGTCGTAGATATGCTCTCCGTTGATTACAAGATTATCGAATGTCACACCCTTGATTTTGCGGGTTTCGTCATATCCGATAATCAAGGAGAGTTCAGAACGGTCGCCGTTATAATATATATCTTTAAACAACACGTTTTCAATGCAACTACCGGGAGCGGCACAATACTTTTTATTCCATGGAATGCGGATATCGATAAGTCTTCCCTTACGGAAATTTTCTATACGGATGTCTTCAAAAGTTATATTTTTTACAATATTGTTGTCTCCGGCGAGAATTGCAAACACTCCTTGGTAATCAACCTGATTCTCATGCATGTCGACCACATCGATATTACGGTATACTATATTGTCGATAACATCGGCAGGGGCGTCTGTCCCCAATTCTGCGGCACTTCCGTGCAACCCGATCATAAAGGGATGTGCGACGTCTGCCCAAAGTACTGCGTCTTCCGTCAGAATATTTTTGCAACCCCCTTCATAACCTTTGCGAGTGGCATAGATGGTTGTGCAGTCGTCGGATGTACGGGCGAAAATATGGCTATAGGAGACATCGTTTGAGGCAAACACGTTAAACCCGTCGCCCCAGCCGTAGCTGCTCATGACTTTTACATTGTTTATCTTTACCCGGTTGCTTTTTCCTACAGGACACTGTGTGGAGAACAATCCGTCTATCACAACATCGTTTGAACGTTGCACCTCAAGCCCTGCGCCCCTGCCTTCGGGATATACCATCCCTCTGCCGAGAATCTTGACATTATCTCCTTTGACGTGGATCGAACCGTCGATTCTTGCACCTCCGGCAACATATACTGTTTTTCCGTTTCCAACTACCATTACGGTGTCAAGTTTGTGATAGCCGGGTCCGAAATATATATGATTTTTATCTTTTTTCCATTTTTTTGGATTTTCAGGGGCGTTCACATCCAGAGGATTTGCGAATAGCTGGAGGTTGTTGAAAATTTCACCGTTCACCTCCACCGAGAGATTGCGTGGAGTGTCAAGGGAAAATGTGAAAGTATTTCCTGAAACCTCAACAGGTATTGAATAAGACAACGGGCGGACGCGAGCATCTTTTACCGGAATTTCGTTTGAGGTCACTCTCACATCCACTTTTCCGTCGAAATCGAAGTAAGCCATTGAAACAGTCCTGACATTGTGTTTCCCTCCTATTGTCTCATCCACTTTCACTGCATAGATATCCACGGATAGCCATTTCTCTGAACCGGTTTGACGCACTTCGACATTGAAAGTCTTGTTGAGTTGCGCTTCAGCCGGAGCCGGATAAGTCACTACTGTGGCATTTGCCATCAGTGATGAACCGAACGTTAGCAGGATTCCTGTCGCTATTCCAATCAGTTTATTTAAAATTTTCATATCTGTTAAGAGTTTGTGAAATAAGGTAAATAGTACGGATAGTCCGTTCTACAAACCTTATTCGTTTCGCAATGCAAAAATACTCAATAGATATTAAATTATTTGATGTTGAAGAGGTGTTTGTTGTCAAATACCGTTCGTTGCGCCACTTGCTGGATGTATTCAGCAAGTTCTGGATCAAGATTGTCAGTCCATGTGCTTTGATAAGGTTTCCCAAGCATGGTGGTGTAAATGACATTGGCGGCGAGATATGTGCCGAGACGTGACGGATGACTGCGGTCGGGCCAATAGAGTGTGTTATAGGGTCGTTCCTCCCTTACCCTTTTCCATGCCATACCGACAGGAGCACACATGGCATCATTTTCTTGTGCCATCTCGATATAACTTGTAATGAGACGGTCTTGCATCCCCTCGTACGTCGTTATAAGGGGATAATATTCAGCTGCGGGAGCAAAACCATCTTTATGTCCCCAGGTCATATAAAAAATCACTTTAGCATCAGGATTCCCGGAATTTGCAAGGCTATCCAGCCTGGCGGCGTAAGGATAGACATTTTCTATGACGGATTTAGTGGATTTCGCGGGTGCTGTACTTTGCTCCTGGAGTATAACAAAGTCCCATTTGCCGTTTCCCAGAGCTTTCAACAGTTCCGGATTTTCCAAATGCTTTTTGAACGTGCATCCGCCCGGAGTAAAGGATGTGGAAGATATTTTCATTTTCTCATGCATTCCGGCATGGCTTGCAATCTGTCTCACCATTTCCGGCAGATCATGATAATGGGTGTAGCTATTGCCTATAAACAGCACCCTGACAGAATCTGTATTCTCTTCCGCTTTCAAATAAAATGGAAGAAGAACACACACGATAACAATAAAACCAAGAAAGATATTTCTCATTTATAAAATTATTTTGAATGGTAAGGATATTGCTTAAACGACATCATTTATTATTTATTCGTACATACAAGGAAATTTACTTAAGAATAATATTTATGTGTATAAGTACGAACTACGAAAAATAAATGTGCATATAATTGGCTTATAGTGTGAGCGAGATATGAAGTCGTGGAGAGGGAATTATGGGGTTCCGTCTTCACGACTGATTAACGGCTTTATAAGTTGCCGCAATATATGGCTGACATCTGTTCATTTATTTTTCTTAGATACTTATCTATTAATGGCTAAGAGAAGTGTTGGTAAAACTGAATTTTAAACAAATTGGTTGTGAATGTTGTATATTTGATATATATTTGCAATAAAATTGAAAACAATATGGAAGCTGCAATTCAAAAGAAAGCCACTATGTTCCGGCTTAATGTAGATCTTATTGACCGATTAAAGGAGATGGCACGTCGGGAACATCGCAGTCTTAATAATTTTGTTGAATGTATTTTATTGGATGTAGCATACAACGAGCCCAATGAAGTTACAAAAGCTGCGATTGAAGAAGCCAAAAGTGGGAAACTCCGCGACACCTCCCCGATAGACACATCTTCAGTTGAAGCAATGTTTAAGTCGATGGGGTTATGAAGACATTGCATCCGTCTTCTCAGTATAAAAGAGACCTAAAACGCATCCGTAATAATAAAAAGAAGGCTGAAGCCCTCCTTGAAATTCTAAATCTTCTTAAGAATGAACTTCCTATTCCGGAAAAATATAATCCGCACATGTTGTCAGGAGATTATGGCGGATGCATGGAATGTCATATAAATGGAGATTTCCTACTTATCTGGATCGATCAGGAAACCAATCAGATTGACTTAATCAGACTCGGATCTCATTCTGAACTTTTTGGGAAAGGAGCCAAGCGTTGAGAATATTTTTTGAAAGATATTCTCAACGCTTGATAATTATTGTGGATCGAGATCCCAATAGACTATATAGCGGTGCCGGTGAGTTTTCTTACACTTTCATATCCGCCTTCGAGTCCGGCAAATACACCAGCATTATTACGAAAGCTATGCAATAGGCAGTTTACAGGGATGGAAGCCATCCAAGCAGAGTCTCGCATGAGATTGTCATGCACTCTTCCGGGTAGCAGACTGACGTTTTTAAGGTCAAAGCATTCAGCTTTAAAAGGTATGTGAGCTTCGACTTTAATTTTCCCTTTATGTTGTCCCGGATAGACAGACTGGGCAAACAGTGGCGTCGGACATAGCGAAGACACCATCAGTACCATTGATATGATAGATTTATTCATATAGTAAATAATCAAAGAATATGGTTTATTCGGTGATATTTAAACGAATATTCATTTCTTGTACAGCTGATTTGTAGTTGTTGTCGGAGTCGGCTTCAAGGCATAGGGTTATTCCGCTCCAAAGACGTTTGGGATCTTTTCCGAAATAATCAGGGTCGTATCGGAAACTATATTCGCCGGTCTGAATTACCGGACCTGACAAAATAACCACTCTTGGCTTCACAGAGGCATGGTCATTGCATTCCGAGTCATGATTTTCATTGACGAAATAAGGTTCGACGGTAAATTCAGGAGTATCGATAGTTATATTCATCTTGATATGACTGTCAGGATTGAAGGGTATGACGTTGCCATTGACTTTAGCAGAAAGATATTGCTTTTTCTTATCCAAAGATGCCTTGTAGCGGGCTTTGGTAAGATCGACCATCTCTTTGTCATGATACCAGAACTGATCGTGAGGGTCAGAGCTTTCTGTGCCATCTTCAAACCAACGGGAGTAATATTCTCCTCCGACAGGACGGGGATTGGCGAGTGATTTTTCAATGAATTTTGCAATGTAGTCTTGCGTTTCC